>JAVBMQ010000017.1:0-40404 GCA_031552335.1 Bacteroidales bacterium
ATACAACACCAGTTTTGAAGACAAGCTCAGGTATGACCTCCTGTATATCAGCAACTACTCGCTATTCCAGGATTTCCTGATTATCCTGCAGACAATCAAGATACTGTTCCTGAAAGAGAGTACCGAAGGGGCGGATACCCCTGTACCGGTTAAGGAAGTAAAAGAATCTGTTACGGAAACCCCTATCGGTGTGTGAATGGAACAAAATTCCAATTAGTTTTTCCCTGGTTCATGCTTTCTTAAGATGAACTTTAATTATTATACAAGATTTGTAGAAAGAAAAAAAAGAAAATCTAAAAATGCATATATATTCAAAAATAAAAAAAACAGTCAAGCCGGCAATCCCTAATGGCATACTCTATCGCAAGGAATTATCCCGGATAAAAGAATTCCGGTCGAATTATTCACAAGTAATCGAACGATTGAAAAATAAGGAAAAGATTAAAGTTGCCTTCTTCCTGATCCATAGTTCGGTTTGGAAATATGATCAATTGTTCCGGCTCATGCTGGCCGATGAACGCTTTGATCCCCTTGTGGTTATATGCCCGTATACAGCTTATGGGGAAGAGACTATGATAAAAGACATGGCGCTGGCAGAAGAATTCATCCGGTCAAAACATTATCCCTACCTGGTAACTTTGGATTTTCAAACCGGTGAATGGCTAGATGTAAAACAAACAATCAAGCCCGATATTGTTTTCTATACCAATCCCCACCGGCTAACCAAAGAAGAGTATTATATAGAAAATTATACCGACAGTTTGAACTGTTATGTGCAGTATTCATTCCACATTTCCCATTTGAATGAAATGCAATACAACCAGATGTTTCACAATTACCTGTACCGGGCATTTTATGAGACCCTGGTACATTTGAAAATGGCCAGCCGCCATTCTTTGATAAAAGCCGCCAATGTAGAAATAACAGGATATCCGGGAGTAGATGTTTTTTTGGATAAAGGGTACCTGCCGGCTGATCCCTGGAAAATCAAAGACAGGAAAATCAAGCGCATCATCTGGTCTCCCCATCACACGATTGACGATAATGAGAAGTTCCTTTCCTATTCTTGTTTCCTGAAGTATGCAGAATTTATACCTGCTATGGCAGAAAAATATAAAGGCCTTATCCAGGTAGCATTCAAACCCCATCCGATATTAAAAGCCAAATTGAATGCGTTGTGGGGAAAAGATCGTACCGGACTCTATTACGAAAAATGGGAAAAAGGAGAAAACCTGCAATTGGAAGAATCGGGTTATATAGATCTTTTCCTCACCTCAGATGCCATCGTTAATGATTCAGGGTCTTTTATCGCAGAATATTTGTTTGTAAACAAAAGGTCAGCATTCATGTATAATGACGAAAAGATAAGTGAACGGCTGAATGAGTTCGGTAAAATGGCCATTAATTGTTATGAAAAGATATTTAACGGGAATGACCTGGAAAAATTCATAGGAAACCTCATCCACGAAACAAGCGATCAAAAGCAGGAACTCAGAAACAAATTTATCAACGATTATATTTCCCAGACCAAAGGAAATTCCGCTTCCGAAAATATATTAACCAGTTTAAAAACTAAATTATCATGATCATAGGTTATACATCCGGAGTATTTGACTTATTCCACGTAGGTCACCTGAACCTGTTGAAAAATGCCAAAGGAGTCTGCGACAAACTCATTGTAGGGGTTTCCACCGATGAGTTGGTTTCCTACAAAAACAAAAAAGCGGTGATCCCTTTTGAAGAACGCATAGAGATTGTAAGGAGTGTCAGGTATGTGGATGCTGTTGTCCCACAATATAACATGGACAAGCTGGAAATGTGTTTGAAGTTAAAAGCCAGTGTCCTGATCGTAGGTGATGACTGGTATAAACATGAAAGATGGAAGGCGTACGAAGAAGAACTGATAAAAGAACAGATTCAAATCATGTATTTCCCTTATACAAAAGGAATATCCTCCACTTTGATTAACGATACATTAAAATCCTTACGCAATGAGAAGTGATACGGATTGTTTCGGGTTAAACCAGTTATATTTTGACACTGTAACCCAAGAATGGTTTAACAACTTACAGGATAAAATAGAACAAGACGGGTTCTGTGATTATTCCGGCGCCGGCCTCTCTTCTTTCCTGGGATTCCGCTACCCGGTCTTAAACCATTCAATGTTTGATGATATCACAAGGTTGGACTCCGGTGAATCCTTCATCAAAAATGCAACTTCTTATGATATTAAAACTGCATGGAAACCTGTCTTTGGAGAGGGGGGACAAATCCCCTTCGGACAAGCGAAAAAGAAAGTGGAGGATTTATTGCTTCAATCCATTGCCAGATTAATTGAGAACAAAAAACGGATAGGCGTTACTTTGTCCGGAGGATTGGACAGTTCCCTGATTGCCGCCATGGTAAAGCAGAACTTCCCGGATAAAGAAGTATATACTTATACCTGTGGTTTTTATGGTGATGATGAATTTGAATATGCCAGGATTGTTGCAGGGCTGTATTCGGATAAACATACCGAGTTTGTTTTGTATGAAGATGATTTCCTGGGCAACACGTCCATATTACCTGATTTGATCAGACAAAAATGCGCTCCGCTGCATCCCAATGAATTAGGCCTTGCCGTTGCCGAATCTAAAGCGAAGGAAGATGCTTGCGAAATTGTTTTATGTGGTGAAGGCGCCGATGATATTTTCGGTGGATATGGTCAGATCTTAAGGATGTACCTGAATTATAGCGGCGAGATCAAAAACTTCCCGGATTTTTTCTTTCAACGCTACCTTTACTTTTCTGTCGATGAAATACAAAGTATCCTGAAAGAAAAGTATTTTGTGAATCCGGTCGGTATTGGAAGAAAAATCTTTGAAGAAGATGAACTCCCGGAAAATATACAAAACCAGGTGTTTTATTTTATCCAGAGGATACATACCCGGGGATTGGTCGAAAGGGGATTGAATGCATTGAAATACAATGGATTTGGACAGGGTTTTGTATTTGCAGATCCACAACTCGTGGATTATGTCAACGCACTACCGTTTAATTATAAAATCAAATGGAAAGAAGGTGTTGATGAAAAAACGGTGCAGGGCTTAAATTATAAGGAAATCAGCGAACAGTATGATATCCCCAAATATATGTTGAAAGTTATTGCAGAAAGCTATTTGCCCGGGACAATTATTTACCGGAAAAAGAAAGGATTTCCTGTCCCATTTGAAAAATGGCTCTCTGGAATGAATGATTATCCATTCAATAAATCGGTGTTTCATGATTTTGATTTGAGTGCGTTTTCCGGATTGAAAAAATTCATGCTGGTCAATTTGAATACATTCATTGAACTTTTTTCAAAATATAAAAAATAAGTATGTCCCTGAAACAGAAAGCATTCTCAGGTATCCTCTGGAAGTTCATCGAACAAGCCTCGGTTGGCATTGCCGGATTTGTAATCAGCATTGTTTTAGCCCGTTTACTATCTCCTTCCGACTATGGATTAATTGGTATGTTGTCTGTTTTTATAGCACTCTCTTCCACAATCGTGGAAAGTGGCTTCGGGTCGGCATTGATTCAGAAAAGGGACCGGACAGCGATGGACATGAATACGGTCTTTTTGTTCAATGTATTTATTTCTGTGGTATGTTATCTTATTTTGTATTTGTCGGCTCC
The DNA here is from genome assembly GCA_031552335.1 of Bacteroidales bacterium. GTDB lineage: Bacteria > Bacteroidota > Bacteroidia > Bacteroidales > Azobacteroidaceae > JAISFI01. The sequence continues at coordinate 3,658 of JAVBMQ010000017.1, forward strand.
CTTTATTGCCGGTTTCTACAAAACGCCCTTATTGATCCCAATCCTGAAAGTTCTCGGACTGAATATTATCATTAACTCCTTCAATTCGATCCAACGCACCCAACTGCAGATCAAAATTGATTTCAAGACAAGCGCCAAAGTATCTTTTACCGGGCTTGTAGCAGGAGGCATTGTGGCGGTTGTTTTAGCCTATAAAGGATTCGGTGTCTGGTCTTTGGTCGCACAAAGCCTTACCAATGCCCTGATTACGACAGTTGCATTCTGGTTTTATTCCGCCTGGAGGCCTTCGCTTGCATTTTCCTTTGACTCGCTGAAAAGCTTATTCCGCTTTGGTTCCAAGCTTTTGTTGGGGGGTGTTTATGCCATATCCCTGAATAATATGTATGATATAATTATCGGTAAAGTATATAAATCGGAAGAGCTGGGTATTTATACCAGGGCCAATCAATTACCATCATTAATATCAACGGTATTAAACACGGTCATTAATTCGGTAACATTTCCACTGATGAGTGCAGTCAATGATGATAGGGAACGGATGGTTAATATATACGGTAAAATGTTATCAATGACGGCTTTTGTCGTTTTTCCGGTAATGACTTTGCTGGCCATCTTATCCAAACCCTTCGTCTCTGTGGTTTTGACCGATAAGTGGATCGCGATTGTCCCTTTGATGCAATGTTTGTGCTTTGTCCGGATGTTGACTCCGGTAAGTGCACTGAACCTGAATATACTCAATGCTGCCGGAAGACCGGATTTATTCCTGAAAACAGATTTGTATAAATTCCCGTTGATTGTACTCAATATGGTTATTACAATACCTTTGGGTATCAAATATGTGGCTATCGGAAGTATGGTAGTTACCATCCTGGGTTATTTTATCAATACCTATTTCCCCGGGAAGATTTTAGGGTATGGTGCAATGAGGCAGATGAAAGATTGTGCTAAAATAGTTGGGGCGGTTTGTATCATGTCCATACTGACAATCCCATGGCTATTTATTATCCAGAATCAGGGATTAATGTTATTGGCCGGAGGAACCACAGGAGGGATCTCATTTCTTACAGCTTGTTATGTCTTAAAAGTGAAAGAATTGGATGAATTCAAATCTGCTTGTGTGGAAATAATCAGGAAACTTTGACAAACAAGCCATCAATGATCATTCAAATATCTGCCTGAACTTCTTAAATATCTTTTCTTTCTGTGAAACAGAAGGCTTAAAATTTTCAGATTCTTCCAATTGATCCAGAGTCTTCTTTTCTTCGGAAGAAAGATTTTCAGGTACATAAATATTAATATTGACCTTTAAATCGCCGGTTCCATAATGATTGATACTGGGAAGACCTTTGTTTCTTAAACGAAGAACTTTCCCCGGTTGAGTTCCCGGTTCTATTTTTACTTTAGCTTTTCCGTCAACAGTCGGAACCTCTACAGTTCCTCCCATAGCAGCTGTCGGGAAGCTTATTAAAAGATTATATATCAGATCGTTTTCATCCCGAATCAGTTCTGCATGCGGTTCTTCTTCTATCAGGATCAATAAATCGCCGTTGACGCCTCCCCTACGGGCAGCATTTCCTCTTCCACTCATCGAAAGCTGCATTCCCTCCATTACTCCGGCCGGAATATTGATGGTTATTTGCTCTTCGTCAAGTAAAACCCCTTCCCCATTACAATGCTTACACTTCTTGGTAACAATCTTACCATCACCATTACAAGTAGGACAAACAGATGAAGATTGCATTTGTCCGAAAATCGTATTGGAAACATGGGTTACAGCTCCTGATCCACGACAAGTATCACAGGTTTTTATACCATCAGAACCTTCGGCTCCGGTACCGGAACAATGATTACATGTGATATATTTTTTGACTTTGATTTTTTTCTCAACCCCGGTAGCCACTTCTTTAAGGGTTAATTTCACCCGGACTCTCAAATCGGAACCTCTTCGGGTACGACGTCCACCGCCACCAAAACCACTGCCAAAACCTCCACCAAATCCGGAAAAATGACCACCAAAGATATCTCCGAATTGTGAGAATATGTCATCCATTGACATACCACCACCATTAAAACCACCGCCACCGGCAGCTCCGCCTACTCCGGCATGTCCGAACTGATCATAACGCTGACGCTTATTTGCATCACTCAATATTTCATAAGCTTCTGCAGCCTCTTTGAATTTTTCTTCCGCAGATTTATCATTCGGGTTTTTGTCGGGGTGATATTGAATCGCTTTTTTACGATATGCTTTTTTTATTTCTTCAGCAGATGCATTTTTAGCAACCCCCAACACTTCATAATAATCTCTTTTAGCCATTTTTGCTTGTATTTATTCTCCAACTACAACTTTTGCATGACGGATCACCTTTTCATTCAAAGTATATCCTTTTTGCACACAATCTACCACTTTGCCTTTCAATGATTCATCAGGAGCAGGAATGGTTGCCACAGCATCCATCAGGTCCGCATTAAAATCCTGTTCTTTTGTCTCAATGGCCTTTACTCCGTTTTGATTCAAATATGATAATAACTTATTATAAATCAGCACAACACCTTCAGCTATAGCTTCAGAAACTTCGTCTACAGGCTTGATATGATCAATTGCACGTTCAAAATCGTCAATAACAGGAAGGATTCCTGTCAAAACCTGTTCCCCTCCATTTTTAATCAACTCAGCCTTTTCTTTCAACGTCCTGCGCCGATAATTATCATACTCAGCCATCAAACGCAGATGAGTATCTTTTAATGCAGCTAATTCGGAAGCCAATTTGTCAGTAGAATCTTCTGATTCTTCTGCTTTTTCCTCTACAGACTGCTCATTTGGCGTATCTTCCGTAAAATTGTCAGCCTCCAGCTCCTTTTCATTGAGCTCATTATCAAGATCTTCTTTCTTCATTTCTATATTGATTTATTTTTATTTTTCTGATTTTCAAATACTTATAAAACAATTAAGGCAGGTAAGGCTAAATGAATACTTTCGGTACATAAAGGTATGTATCAAATAGTTTGCCAAAACAAAAAAAGCCGGACAAACAGCCGGCTTTTTATCACTTTAATAGTGGGGGATTTATCCCAGATAACCTTTAAGTAAATCGTTTTTATTGCTTGTGCGCAATCTTCTGATAGCTTTCTCTTTGATTTGTCTTACACGCTCTCGAGTCAGCCCAAATTTATCACCAATTTCTTCCAGTGTCATTTCCTGGCTACCAATACCGAAAAACATCTTAATGATGTCTCGTTCACGGTCGCTTAAAGTAGAAAGGGTTCTTTCTATTTCCCTGGATAATGACTCGCTCATCAAAGTCCTGTCGGCCACAGGAGCATCATCATTAACCAACACATCAAGCAAACTGTTATCTTCGCCTTCTACAAAAGGAGCATCAACGGAGATATGTCTTCCGGATACTTTCAATGTATCGGAAATCTTATCTACAGGGATATCCAATTCTTCTGCAAGTTCTTCGGGAGACGGACGACGTTCGTGTTCTTGTTCAAATTTAGAAAACGCTTTTGTGATCTTGTTCAATGAACCTACCTGGTTCAAAGGAAGACGAACGATTCTCGACTGTTCTGCCAAAGCTTGCAAAATGGATTGACGTATCCACCATACGGCGTAAGAAATGAATTTAAAACCACGTGTTTCATCGAATTTTTCAGCAGCTTTAATCAAACCCAAGTTACCTTCATTAATCAAGTCAGGCAAACTCAACCCCTGGTTTTGATACTGTTTAGCCACGGAAACCACAAAACGAAGGTTTGCACGGGTTAACTTTTCCAACGCAGCACGGTCACCCCTACGGATAGCTTGCGCCAACTCAACCTCTTCTTCTACGGTAATGAGGTCTTCACGGCCTATTTCCTGAAGATATTTGTCGAGAGAAGCACTTTCGCGATTGGTGATCGACTTTGTAATTTTTAATTGTCTCATTTATTTTTTGCGAAATTTCGGGTTGCAAAGTTAATAAATTATTCAGAGAATGGATGCAAAAAACACAATATATTTTTTACACCTAAAAGACCAAACATATAAATATCGGAAATTTTAACACGGCAAAAGAAAATAAACATGATAATCGTTGAATTAAATGATTGTCAAAGTTTTCGTTTTTTTTCGTATTATCACGCTTATTTTCTCTGCCAGGTTCCTATAAAGATTACGATTGCTCGCTTAAATCAACTGCATAATACTTGGTTCGTCCGTTAGGATAAAACCCTTTTATAAATAACACTTTATCTTCGGAAGATGTTTTGACAATCTTCTCAACCATGCTCTCCATCTCTTCCGGAGATGAGATTTTTTGTTCATTCACAAGCATGATGATATATCCTTTAGTGATGCCTGCCTCTTTGAACTTACCTGAACTTACACCTGCAACTTCTATGCCATAAGATACTCCGTATTGTTTTTTAGCAGCATCGCTTAATGGTTTGAATGCAGCTCCCAGCAACTCTGCAGCCGGAGTGTTTTTGATCACATTGGTATTTCCTTCCACATTTTTCAGAGGAACAGTAATAATCTTTGTATCACTTCCACGCTGTACGCTGACTTTTACCTTATCTCCCGGACGATAGCGGCTGATTTGTTCCTGTAATTCGCTTACACTCTTCACTTTCACATCATTTACTGCCGTAATGACATCACCTTCCTGAATTCCGGCCTCTTTGGCAGAACTTCTTTCGGCAAAACCGGCAACATAAGCGCCTTCAGTCACTTTCAATTTGGATGCAACATCAGGATTCGTTTCCTGCAGAGCAGAAATATTCTGGATAGTAACTCCCAAGATAGCCCGTTGAACTGCTCCAAATTGTTTAATATCAGCAACCACCTTGCTGGCAATACTGATAGGTACGGCAAAGGAATATCCTGCAAAATTACCTGTTTCCGAATAAATGGCAGTGTTGATTCCGACCAACTCTCCTCTTGTATTGACCAATGCACCTCCACTATTTCCCGGGTTGACGGCAGCATCTGTTTGAATAAAAGACTCTACTCTCATTTGCGGACCGTTATTATTACCCCTTGCTACAGGAAAAACATTTCCACGTCCTTTGGCACTTACAATACCTGCAGTAACTGTAGAAGTCAGATTAAACGGATTACCTACGGCCAGTACCCATTCACCGACTTTCAGTTTGTCTGAATCTCCAAAAGGTATAACCGGCAAATCTTTAGCATCAATTTTAATTAAAGCAATATCTGTTTCCGGATCTGCTCCTATTAATTTGGCATTGTATGACTTATTGTCATTCAATGTGACAGAAATTTCATTTGCTCCATCAATCACGTGGTTATTAGTAATGATATAACCATCAGTAGATATGATAACTCCGGATCCATAACCTGTTACCGGTTGCGGTTCGGGACGTTGGAATCCTCCTCCATTACCAGGACCAAAGAAAAATTCAAACGGATCAATAAAGTCACCGCCTCCTCTTGAACCGGAAGATACGTTAGTTGCTTTTATCGTAGATTTAATGTGTACAACAGCATGCACACTATTTTCTGCTGCAACTGTAAAATCAGGGACATCGCCGGTAGATCCAGTCAGTGCGGCATAACTTGCGGGTTGATTGAATACTCCGGAATGATTATTTACAGCATCATTTTTCTTATTCATGTAGGCATATGTGCCAACAGCAATTCCTGCACTAAAAATACCTACAAACATAAAAGCCATGATTAATTTCCAAACATTTTTCATAACATTCTATTTTAAAATTAGTATTGAATCAATTAATTTTCATCTAATACACTAACAAATAACGTGCTAAAAAATGCTTTGTTTCTCCTATTTTAACACTTTTAACCGAGTTATGTACAGCTTAACGAGGATTAACAGCTTTCCAGTGGTCTTTATAAATCTGTTAACAATTGGAGATCTTTATCAGTATCCAAGATTTGATTCTTTGGCATCTAATTTTGGGACGCGAATCTGGACGAATTAAACGAATAAAAAACGGCTTCGAATATGAATTTGAATTTGAATTTGAATTTTGAACTATTTGGCTTTGAGATGCGTAAATGTCAAAAGGAAGCCGGGAAACACTTTATAATGAATAATAAAATGATGTTGTTTGATTGTTTTTGTTTCATATGCCGAAAAAGAAGATAGAGCACCCAGGTCAGGTTCAAAGGCATCAATATGAAGAGAGGTTTTAAAATCCACATCAGTTTCTCCTAAAGCCTTGAAAAGACTTTCTTTGGCAGACCAATGTAATAGTAAATGAACATCTTCATTGACCTGGGAAATACTGCGTTCTTCTTCTTCATTTAGAAATCGTGTTCTGATTTTCCTCACCCGTGATGAAAGATACTCTACATCAATTCCTACCGGAATCTCTTTATTTAATGCCGCAGCCACATAGCCTTTGGTATGGCTGATGCTAAGATAATATGAATGATCTGAAAGATAGGGGCTACCGGTTTCAGTATATAAAACTTCTTTTTCCTCTCCCAACATTTCTTTTAGTAGAAGCCTGACAGACAACCATTCTATTCTCCGGCTTTCTGTTTTTATCTTTTGGATGTAAGGAAGATATAATTCTTTTTTATCCAACAGGGATAATAAATCTTCTGATGTCCCTCCTATCTCCCGGATCATCCAAAAAGTATTATCTGTTACATGAACATTCATATCATTCAAATTTGCCTCAAAAACAACAAAGATAAACAAACGTTTTGAGTAATGATTTTTATCTGTCAAAAATAATTACGGAAATTTTTCTCTATTTAAACCTGAGGTTGTATCTTTGCATCTTCTTTCGTGAGTTCAATAAAACAATAATAATTTTTAAACGTACAACAATGGCAAAAGTAACAGTAGTAGGCGCCGGAAACGTAGGTGCTACATGCGCAAATGTATTGGCTTTCAACAAAATAGCCGATGAAGTAGTAATGCTTGACGTAAAAGAAGGTGTTGCTGAAGGAAAAGCAATGGACATGATGCAAACAGCACAAACTTTAGGTTTTGAGACCAATATTGTTGGTGTAACAAATGATTATGCAAAAACAGCCAATTCTGATGTAGTTGTCATTACTTCCGGAATTCCCCGTAAACCGGGTATGACTCGTGAAGAATTGATCGGGGTGAATGCAAACATTGTTAAAAGTGTTGCAGAAAGCATCCTGAAATATTCTCCGAATACCATTATCGTTGTAATCTCCAACCCGATGGATACCATGACTTACCTGACTTTGAAAGCTACCGGTCTTCCTAAAAATCGTGTAATCGGTATGGGTGGCACTCTGGATAGTTCCCGTTTCAAATATTACCTGAGTAAGGCTTTGAATGTAAATCCTGCACAAGTTGAAGGTAATGTTATCGGCGGACACGGAGATACTACCATGATTCCTCTGAAACGTTTGGCTACTTACAATGGAGTACCTGTAAGCGCTTCTTTAGATGCTGCTACTTTAGACAAAGTGGTTGCCGACACAATGGTAGGAGGCGCTACTTTGACCGGATTATTAGGAACTTCTGCATGGTATGCACCGGGAGCTGCCGGAGCATATGTTGTAGAATCCATCATTCGTGATTATAAAAGAATGATTCCTTCTTGCGTATATCTGGAAGGTGAATACGGACAAAAAGACATTTGCATTGGTGTTCCTGCTATCTTAGGCCGCAATGGTGTAGAAAAAGTCCTTGATTTCGACTTAAATGCAGAAGAAAAAGCATTATTCGAAAAAAGCGCTGATGCTGTTCGCAAAACAAATGATGTTTTGAAAGAAATCAACGCGCTTTAAGAATTTTGAATTTTGAATTTTGAATTTTGAATTATTTTACCAGCATCCGCCTTTTAATTCAAAATTCAAAATTCAAAATTTATAATTCAACCACTATCTTTTCACAATCTTGAATACTTCTCCCCTCACCAATACAAGATATACTCCCGGTTTGAGCGAATTCACATCTATTCTTTCATTATCTGAAAGTATTGTTTTTTGAAGAAGATTTTTTCCGGTCAGATCTATTACTTTGATGGATTCTCCTCTGGACTGTTCGACCTTAAAGTATTCAGAGACAACTGTCGGATAGATCCGGCACATTTCCTTTGTAACACTTTCTATGGACACTGGTGGTAATGTATCATTAGGTCTGTTGAAGGTTGCAGGTTGAATGTACCAGTCATCACTAGCATCCGGGACTCTCGCATAACTAAAATCAGTAGTAAGTGCCTGAAAAGCAACAGAATCAACAGTAACCAAATCACCAAGATAATTATACTTTGAAAGGATAAGGTTTTCTCCATCCTTACTCAGACTGAAGCCAACATGCAAAACACCTTGTTCCGGTTGCCCGTCTGCCCAGATGATAATTCTATCCTTGGCCGGGATAAGGGTCTTTGTAGTGTCTGTATCCGGAATCTGACACAATTGTTTGTTATTAGGTTTATCTGATATATACCAACCGGCTATATTTACATCTTTATCACCGGCATTATATAGTTCAATATAATCATCATATTCATCATATTCATCCGGATCTTTACTGTTTGTGGCCACCAACTCATTGATAACAACCCGCATATCTTTATCCGGATCTTCTTCAAACAATGTCTCATAAACAGCCTTCAGCTTGATGTTTGATGTCAATGTGGCAGTATAAACCGGTTCGGTTATCACGTCAGAAGCTCCATCCGGAGATTCACAAGACAGTTCCACATTAAAAATCAGGTCAGAACTGACTAAATCACATTGATGCACCTCAACAGCTATCAGATTATCTCCTTCTTTTAATAAATTTTTAGGCACATCAAATGTTCCATACACCCCATTATTATAGGTAGTGGAGAATGTAGCATATGTAATTACACCGGATGGCATATTAACCCGTCCGATTTCGGTTCCGTTCACATAAACAACAGCCCCGTCATCAACATAAATACTCAAAGAAAAGTTGTTTTTATTACCCAAATTCTTAAGAGATATATTTTTTCTGAAATAAGCCGCAGTATATCTATTCTGGCCATTCGGTCCGTAACTCATTGTTGTCACTTCACCTTTATTTCCATAACCCAATTGTGTTTTTCCGCTCTTCCAGGAAGTATCATCATATGAACCATATTTCCATTGCAGATCATTAAGGTCACCAATATCAGAATATCTCCACTCACTGCCATACGGAATAATTGTCTCTCCTGCGGATGTTTTCAATAATTCCCAATGTTTGAAAGAGTAACCTGGAACTGGTGTTGCCTGTATATTAACTGTACGATTATTAAATGATTTCAACTGAATATAAGGGTCTACAATTTTTTCCGAATTGAACGCATACGAAGCTTTCGGATTATCAGAACTGATTTCGATAGTTCTTGTTGATGCTGAACTTAAGAACTTATTACTAATATATCCTAGCATATTAGTCGAACGTCTGCTTGAGAATGTCCTCATGATATTCAAATCAGAATCAAAGCTACGACTTGATCCCCATTTGGATTTATGATATACAATTTCTGTTGAAATTCTTGAAGCAAGGCTATCCAATATATGATCAGCCCTTTGGGTTTCAAAAGTAGAAGAAAGATGAATGCAATAACGGTCAATCAGTTTGTTTTTGAAATCAGCATTTTGCAACAACGCTTTCATTATTTTCCGGGTAATATTTTCTTTAGTGATACCACTATCGTTGAAATCAAGCACATAAGTTAATGTATTGTGATTATAGTTATTGGAATCATACAATCCATATCCAAAATCAGTATCATGCATAATCCATCTCCACTTACCATCTTCAATCTTCTTCCATGCTTTCATATTGTTATGCGGCCAATCAGTATTTCCAAAAAACATTTCAGCCATCATATAATCAAGGAAATTATCCACATCCATTACTTCACAGGCTTTTTCATAATTTGCCTGGACAGATAGATTCATACCGGTAAGATAATTCACTAATTTCAAATATTCGGCATCTGTTGGCATATCAAAAGCTTCTACAATATGAATATCTTCTTCTTTCAATCCGTAATTTGAATAAATCAAATCTTTGTTACTTCTTTCCCGTAAGTTTTGAATGCCATAATAAGTACCATTGATAAAACAAACGGCCGGCTCATAAGCCATATAATCGATATCCATTCTTCCGGAAATCAGAGAAGCCATGTATGCATCCCGCATCATTGAATAACTAAAATCATTTCCGGAGTTCCGGAAAAGGATACTTTTATACTTTTGATTAGGTTTAGTTGCTTTGAATATATCATAATCCAATTTATTATTGGAAAATTTTTTCTTTGAATTTAATACTAATGATTTCAACCCGTTCATCCGGGACCAACCACCGGAAATGCGGATATCCAGTTCCTGATTCAGATGAGCTACATTGTCAGTACCATATAATTCGATATTCGCCGGACGATCCCAATCCTGATTCCAGTTGGCCGGAGAATCCATTCCATTTCCCGTAATGCCATTTGTGCCCTTCACATATATGCCGATTGTATTGTCTGAAAGATTAGCTGGCGTAGTAACAATAGAGACTACCGGCAATTTAAAATCACGTTCCTTGATAAAATAAGTAGTCGAAACTATTTCACTGGGAATTCTTCCTGCAGAAAAGCATTTGGCACGAACCGGTGTAGTACGCGTTAACGATATGGAACTGCCATTTGTATAACGAGTTGAATTACGGGTCGGTTCTGAACCATTCATTGTATAATATATCGTATCTCCTGTAGCCGGAGTATTAAACTTAATACTTAATGCAACGGAATAAAATCCTCCCGGAGTGGTAAAAACAGGATTGGAAGAACGTTGAGATACAGTAGCTTTATTGTCATTACTTGCTCCCGGACTATAATCTTCAAAGAAAACCCAATCGTCTCTTCCGTCTACTGCCCTTCCATAGGATACATTTCTGTGTTGTTTCGGATAAATTACCTTATCAACAACCTGGGAAGAAGCAGACATCAGATACAACTGTCCTCCATCTGGCTCCAATTTAAAAGAGGCATGTCCGGTACGATCCTCTCTTTCAAACCACAAGACACAGTAAGCTTTCGGGGCTATAAGTTTGGAAGAAGGACGCCATTTCTTCGGTTGGCTTAAATCATCTGTAAAATAAAAATTAGATAAATTGCAGGATATTTCGGAAACATTATAAATTTCTACCCACATACTGTAGTTATAGGCATCATCCATTACTGCCGAAACATTCTTCGGCATAATTTCATTGATAACCAACTGTGCTTTTCCGTAAAATGGTAATAAGATTAAAAGTAAAACAAAATTTTTCTTCATTATTTATTCTATTTCAATATCCAATATAAAATCTCCGGTATAATCATCACCTTGCATATTGCTACCGGCAACAATCAGCTTCCACCAACCATCTTCATTCAAATCGTATGCCAAAGTCAATCCAAAAGGTCCGTCTGCAATCAAAATTTAGAACTTACAAAGTTAAGGAAGATTCTGACACATACAACAAGTTTTGGGCATTTGACAAAACTAAATATATCCTATTATGTTATAATATTAAAAAAGCAAACAAAATCTATATGAAACATGCATATTTACTCCTGTTTTTTTGCACGTTCCTGGTATTGATCTCTTGCAAAAAAAGTACTCCGGAAAAAATAATCCGTCCTGTAAAAACGATGACAATAGGTGCAAATACTCTTCAGGGAAAAACCTTTCCGGGATATGCTGAAGCTGAAGAATATGCATATGTCAATTTCCGTGTAGGAGGCATGTTGCAAGTATTGAATGCCGATGAAGGACAGGATATAAAGAAAGGACAGCTGATTGCCTCTTTAGATGCTAAAGATTATCAATTACAAGTCGCTTCTACTAAAGCCGCCTATCAACAAACCGCTTCCCAATTGGAGCGTTACAAAAACTTATATACCAGGAATGCTATATCCAAACAGGAATATGAGATGACTCAGGCGCTATATGAAAATACTCAGGCGGCATATAATAAAGCTTCGAATGACTTACAATACACCCGGCTTATTGCCCCTTTCAATGGTTATGTGGAAAAAAAATATGTGGAAAATTTCCAACAGGTAGCTGCCGGAGAACGTATTATTAAACTCGTAAATCCCAACCGTTTACAATTTCGTTTCATACTTCCTGAAAATAATATTTTACTGATAAAAGACAGTATTCAATACAGTATCGCCATGGATATTGACCCGGAACATTTCTATCAGGCTACCGTAAAAGAAATTGTATCTGCATCTGTCGGTGGTTCAGGAATCCCTGTTATCCTGAAAATCAACGATCCGTCATTTGATGCAAAAAAAATGAAAGTCATGCCGGGATATGCTTGTTTTGTAAAAATAAAATCAACTGCAGTCAGCAATCTTGATATTTCAATTCCTTTATCATGCATATACAATGACCCTGACAGCAAACGGTCTTTTGTGTGGAAAGTAGACAGTCAAACTTCTACTGTACATTTATCGCCTGTACAAACGGGAGACATGAGTGCCGCTCAAAATATCATAATTTTGTCTGGTCTGCAAGAAGGAGATATCATCGTGACAGCCGGAGTTTCCATGTTAGCAGAAGGAGAAACAGTAAAAATAATTCAAGAAGCACAACATGAATCTCGCTAAATACGCATTAGACAATAAATTGGTCATCTATTTCTTCCTTGCATTAGCTACCATAGGAGGAATTTTGGCTTTCGACGAACTCCCCAAAAAAGAAGATGCACCGTTCGTAATGAAACAAGCGGCATTGATCTGTCAATATCCGGGAGCTTCAGTTGATGAGGTGGAGCAACAAGTAACTACTGTTATTGAGCGGGAAATACAAACAATGCCTAATGTCCGCAGGGTAAAAGGAGAATCATACGCCGGATATAGTTATATCAATATAGAATTACTACCGGGTACCAATCCGAAAATCATGAGCCAGATGTGGGATGAACTGCGTAAAAAAGTGTATAATATACAACCTAAATTGCCTCAGGGAGCCTCTGCAATTATTGTCAATGATGATTTCGGTGATGTATATGGCATTTATTTTGCCCTGACGGGAGATGATGGTATTTCTTATCAGGAATTAAGAGACAAAGCACAACAAATCAAGACTTTGCTCAATCCCATTGAGGGTGTGAGTAAAATCAATACATACGGAGAACAGAAAGAAGTGATCAATATATTCATCTCTTCTGCTCAATTGGCCAATATGGGAGTTTCAGCGAATAATATCATTCAAACGCTCAGTACCCAGAACAAAGAAATTGCCGTTGGCACTAAAGATGGGGGAAATCTTAGTGTAAATATCCTGGCTGAAGCAACTTACCAAACTGTTCAGGATATTCAAAACCAAATAATCAAAGCAGATAATGGTAGCCTATTCCGCCTGGGAGATGTTGCTCTGGTAGAAAAAGGGTATTTTGATCCCACGCAAACGATGCTGAGGGTCAATGGGAAAAAGGCCATCGGACTTGCCATTGCGTCTTCCCAGGATAAAGATGTGGTAAAAGTTGGAAGTGCCATTCGCCAGGCCATTGCAGAAAAAATTACCCCCGAACTTTCTTACGGATATGAATTGGTCGAACTATATCCGGAAGATACAATTGCTGCAAATGCAAATAACGACTTTATTATCAACTTATTAATTTCCGTATTCACCGTTATCTTTTTACTTTTCTTTTTCTATAAAATGCGAGCCACTGTATTAATTGGAACTGCTTTATTATTCTCTATTGCAGCAACTTTGTTTAGCATGCAATTTACGGGAACAGGCCTGAACAGATCATCGCTGGCTGCATTTATCATTGCCATGGGAATGTTGGTCGATAATGCCATTGTTGTCACTGATAATGCACGAACAGATATCAAGCGTGGTATGAAAAGATATGATGCTTTGATTGCCGGAGCAACCAAGCCTATGTGGGGTCTATTTGGTGCAACATTGATAGGAATTATCTCATTCCTGCCGCTATTTCTGGCAGATTCGGCGGCGGCCGAAATTGTACATCCTCTGTTTGTCGTATTGGCTTTATCCTTGGGATTCAGCTGGTTACTCGCACTGGTACAAACCACCACTTTCGGTGATTTTATGTTACAGGAAAACAAAGGAAAAGCGGTTAACGATCCTTACGACAATAAAATGTATAATAAATTTGGAAAGTTATTGGATGTACTGATCAAACATCGATGGATAACCATTACAACAGTCATCATTCTGCTTGTGGCTTCCGTAGTTACCATGCGTTTGATGCCATCCAACTTCTTCCCGTTCATGAACAAACCTTATTTCCGGGCTGATATATTTCTTCCGGACGGATATAGTATCCATGCTACATCTGAAGAAATGAAGGATATAGAAACCCATTTTTTGGTACAACCCGGGATAAAAAAGGTTTCGGTTTCTATGGGAAATTCACATCCGCGTTATTATCTGGCGAGTACCAATTACAGTTTGAAACCAAATTTCGCCAATGTATTGATTGAAGTAAATAATATAGATTCATCAGCATACTGGGAAAATGAATTCTACAAGTATGTATATATGAATCATCCGAATATTATTTGTCGTTCATCACTATTCAAACTGTCCATGCCTTCTGAAGGAGCGGTGGAAATTCTTTTCAGCGGAGATAATATAGATTCCCTGCAACATTTAGCAACTCAAGCCATGGATCTGATTCGCAAGGAAGGTACGGATGTGGAATTTCTACGGACCAACTGGGGAACTAAAATACCGGTATATATACCTCATTTTTCTGAACAGAAAGGAGAAAGATTGGGTGTAACCCGACAGGATATGGCGCAAAGTCTCGGATTAGCTACAACAGGAATGCCTTTGGCTGAATACCGGGAAAGAGATCTATCCATCCCGATCTTACTGAAAGATGAACAAATACAACATCTTCCACTGGTACAATTGAAAGTGCTGCCTGTATTTAATATCAAGGGAGAAACCTTCCCTTTGGAACAAGTGGTAGATAGTTTCGAATTATCTTATCAATACAATATGCTTTGGCATTTTCAACGGGAAAAGACCATTGTCGTACGCATGGACCCGGTTAAAGGAGCCAATACCAATGCTACTTTTCAAAATATATGGTCGCTCATGCAAAAAAAGATGGTGGTTCCGGAAGGTTATACGATGAGCTATCTGGGAGAACAAGATTCTCAGGATCAGGCAAACAGTTCCATTGGAGCCAAATTACCCATCGCCATGATCCTGATTTTTGTCATTCTTCTTTTCCTGTTTGGCAATTATAAAAAACCGTTGGCTATCATGGCTATGATTCCGATGATTTTTATCGGAGTTGTCATCGGATTGATTTCTTTAGGCAAAGACTTCGACTTTTTTGCTTTATTAGGATTGTTAGGTCTGATCGGTATGAATGTAAAAAGTGCTGTAATCTTAGTCGATGAAATCGGGCTACAAATGAAAGAAGGAAAAAAAGAACGGGATGCTGTTATTTATGCCGCAAAAACGAGGTTAGTTCCTGTATCAACCGGGGCCGGGGCTACCATTGTTGGGATGGCTCCGCTATTGAGTGATGCCATGTTCGGTGGATTGGCCGCTACCATTATGGGAGGATTACTGATGGCAACAATCCTGACTATTCTGGTGTTGCCGGTAACTTATGCGGCAATTTATAGAATTAAGAATAATTGATTTTGAATTGACGCCAAGTCGAATGCCATCAAGTTTACTTGAATGGCTGAGACGCGAAGGAAATCAAGACCGCAAAGCGGGATTAATTTTGAATTTTGAATTAAGAGGGATAATCAATTTTGAAAATAAAGAGTTAAGAATCAAAAAAAATTCTAACTTTGGCAACTTTTAGACAAGCATAATATGCTTGTAAGCTTTTAATTGTCATTTTTATGTTTATGAAGAAATATAAAATATTAGGTATCGCGCTTGTGTATGGAACTATTCTTCCGTGTATTGCACAACAAACAATCAGTGTCAATGACGGTGTTATCACCAAACAAACAGAAAAACTTGCACTGGTTCTGACATTAGATAAATACAAACAAAACGTACTGAATTACAATCAGGACATCAAGATTGCGACACAAACTTTCAATGCGGCAATGGATGCTGCAAAAGCTGCAAGAACAGATTATTTTCCTAAAATAAATGGAACCGGAACCTATCAATACAATTTCAATCCTCCGGATCTTATTCTGGGTAGCTTCAAAGCATATCTGGAATCCCAGAACTGGCAAATCGGAGGAGGCCTTACCCAAAGCATATATACCGGAGGAAGGCTTTCCGGAACTTATAAAGCTACACAGATCGAAGAGGACATCGCATCCCTATCTGAAGATCTTTCAGTGGATGATGTCTCTTTTTCTGCCGAAACAGCATACTGGAAAACATCAGCATCACAAGCTTATGTTGTTGCTACAAAAAAATATCTGAAAATATTACAGGATTTATTACAGATCGTACAGACTCGTTTCGATGACGGATATATCGGCAAAACTGATTTATTGAAAGTACAAACCAGTTTGAAAGAAGCGGAATTGCAACTTTCCAAAGCAGAACAGGATTACAATAATAATTGTATTATTCTCAATATCCTGATGGGAAAAGATAACCGTACACTTCTCTATTTTAAGGATTCTATCCAAGGAACAACATATATTCCCAGGCCTATTGCTGTAGAGAATGTTTATCAACGTCGTCCCGATTATTTGATGAAGATGAAAGAAATAGATCTTCAAAAAGCAAAAGGAAAAATAGAACAAAGTGAATTTCTTCCGAATGTATCCATCGGAGGTACAGCAGGATATGGAACAAAACCTATTAATCTTGACAATTCCAACATTTTTTCTCCAATTGTATATGCTCAACTGAATATACCTATTTTACAATGGGGCAAAGGACAACATATCAAAAACAAAAACAAAGCGCTGACTATCAGTAAAGAATTGTCTCTCAGCCTGGCACAGGATGAAATAAGAAAAGAGCTCACCACTGCATTGAATAATATTGAAGAAAGCAATCGCCAGATTGGCATCTCGCAAGAAAATCTGAAAATTGCGGGAGAAAGCCTGGATTTACATACCTTCAGTTATCAGGAAGGACGGATTTCTATCCTGGATGTACAATCAGCTCAACTTTCCTGGTTACAGGCATATGTCAATCTGATCAATTCTTTCCTGAGTAATAAAATGGCTTTGGCGGATTATAAGAAGGTAACATCCGAATAAATTTTGAATTCTGAATTTTGAATTTTGAATTGGCTTACGCATGAAAAAATAATTCAAAATTCAGAATTCAAAATTCAAAATTTATTAACTCTTCAGCTCCACCTTCACCTTATCAATCCTATTATTGTCCATTAGCACCACAGTAAAGCGGAAGTTTTGCCAATCAACGGAGTCTCCTTTGACAGGGATGCGTTCCAAAACATCTAGTATATATCCTCCAAGGGTGATATAATCGAAATCTTTTTCGAGGATATCATCGTCCAGACCAACTTTTTCAAGGAATTCTACGAATGGAATTTGTCCGTCAACAACCAAACTGCCATCAGATTGACGGATAGATGTATATTCAAATTCGTCTGTTTCCGAAATATCACCAACCAATGCATCTACAATATCATTGATAGTAACCAATCCACGGATGCTTCCGAATTCATCAATAATCAAGGCCTGATAAATCCGGTTTTTCTGAAACTTTTCAAGTACTGAATATGCTTTATTGCTGGCTATAACGATTTGTACCGGTTTGGCAATTGCTTTCAGATCACTCAGTTTATTCTCAAAATCTTCTCCGATCAAATCTTTAGAGTACACAAAGCCAATAAGATCATCCAAATCGCCTTCACACAAAGGATAAACTGTATGTTTATTTTCCTGAATCTTCTGTTTATTCTTTTCCTGTGAATCCCGGAGATTAATCCAGACCAATTCGTTACGAGGGGTCATCAATGTCTGTACTTTCCGGTCTCCCAAACTAAAAACATTTTGTATCAATTCTTTTTCAGTTTCTTCTAATATGCCTCCCTTATGACTTTCGGATATGATAACCTTCAATTCTTCTTCCGAGTGAATATCTTCCTGTTCATGAACCGGTTGTATACCAATTGCCTTCAATATCAGGTTGGCCATACTGTTGAGCAACCAGATAAACGGTTTAAAAACAGTATAAAATATTTTTAAGGGAATGGAGACTACAAATGTAACAGGTACAGGCTTGCGGATTGCCAGAGACTTAGGAGCCAATTCTCCCAACACAATATGCAAGATCGTTATCAATAAGAAGGCTACCGGAATGGCCATCTTTTTAGCTAAAGGTAAAGACCCTATTCCTATCCCATTAAAAAAGGAGTATATGATTTCGGTAAAAACAGATTCTCCTACCCAGCCTAAGCCCAAAGAAGTCAATGTAATCCCTAATTGTGTAGCGGCCAGATAGGCATCCAAATTGCTTGTCACACTTTTGGCAGCAGCAATAATTGTTTTATTGGCATTCTTCCGGACTTCAATTTGAGAGGACCGTACCTTAACAACTGCAAACTCAGCTGCAACAAAAAATCCATTCAGAAATACAAGAAGAATTGTAAAGAGAAAATCAAGAGTCATATATTATACTTTGTATTTTAACCATTTAAACATCTCCTTCAGACTTGGTTTCTTGCCATACATCAGGATACCTACACGGTATATCTTGGCAGAAAACCGGATGATAAAGAAGAATGTAACATATAACAACGCTACCGAGAGTAGTTTCTGCCAGAGAGGGACATCAAAAGGCAGGCGAACCATCATCACAATCGGAGATGTAAACGGAATGATAGAAGTCCAGAATGCCAAAGGTCCGTCGGGATTTTTCATTCCATAAATCGCAGCATAAAAGGCAAACAGGATAAACATGGTTATCGGTAACATAAATTGCTGCGTATCTTCCTGACTATCAACGGCAGATGCTATAGCTGCGAACAAAGATGCATACAACATGTATCCTCCGATGAAGAAGACAAAAAAGTAGAAGACAATTTCGCCCACATTAATAGAAGACAACAAGGTGAAAATATTATTCATGACCGAAGGTGGCAATTCAGGGGTACCTGCCATCGGGTTCGCAGCCATAGATACCGTACCCCAAATAAGTCCCCCAACCGTACTCAATCCACCAATCAATAGCGCCCAAATAAGGAATTGAGTCAGTCCGACCAGACCAACTCCAATGATTTTCCCCATCATCAGGTCAAAAGGCTTCACGGAAGAAACCATCACCTCGATAATACGATTGGTCTTTTCCTCTGTCACGCCACGCATCACCATCCCTCCGTATGCGAAAATAAACATGTAAATAATAACGGTGAAAACAATGCCTATCACAGAAGCCAAAGCTGCAGAAGATTCTTTCTCAGAACCATCTTCCGAGAGTTTTACTGTTTGCAACTTCACATTCACTTTACTTTCTTCAATGATTTCTTTCAAATGCGGGATCTGGTAACTTGCCAATTTTTCATCTTGTAAATAGTTATCTAATTTGTGAGTAATGGCATTTGTCAGATCTGCTGTAACCTGTCTGTCTGAATATAAAACTATGGCCGAGGGATTTTCCAATAAATCGGAAGAAATTACAAGTGTGGCATATCCCTTATCATCCTTAACAACTGGAAGAGATTGGTCTACCGGAACAAAATCATATCCTTCAATGTCCTTAAACAGATCAATGTATTTTCCGGTTTGGTCCAACAAATCGATACGCTTTACGGTATCATCTTTTATATCAGACAACCAAAGGGGAACAAACATCAACAATACAAAAATAACCGGCATCAGAATAGTCATCAACAGGAATGACTTTTTTCTCACCCGACTGAGATATTCTCTTTGTATAACTATACCTATTTTAGTGCTCATGATACGGTACGGATAAAAATATCGTTCATTGAAGGAATTTCTTCTTCGAAGGAAATGATATGATAATGGGATGATAAATACGCAATTAAAGAAGAACTAGAAATATTCTGCTTTTTCTGTAAACGAAAAAAAGCAAAATGACCGGAGTTTTTTTCTTCCAGGACAGAAAACATTTCATTATCTGCAAGCAAATGTTCCTGATTATCCAGTTCTATTTTCAGGAGGAAAATATCAGAACGGTAGCGGGAACGGATTTCTTCTACATTTCCCTGTAACACCACCCGGGATTGATTAATCAAACTGATTTCATCACAGATTTCTTCCACGGAAGCCATGTTGTGAGTGGAAAATATAATGGTTTTACCCTGCTCCTTCAGTTCCAGGATTTCTTTTTTCAACAAATCTGCATTCACAGGATCAAAACCACTGAAAGGTTCGTCAAATATCAATAATTCTGGTTCATGTACAATAGTGGTAACAAATTGTACTTTCTGTTGCATACCTTTGGATAGTTCCTCCAATTTCTTGTCCCACCAAGCCATGATACTGAATTTATCAAACCAAACTTTCAATTTCTTTTTGGCCTCTGCAGATGACATACCTTTTAAACGAGCCAGATACACAGCCTGTTCCCCGACTTTCATTTTTTTGTACAATCCGCGTTCTTCCGGGAGATAACCGATATTAAAAATATCATCAGGTTGAAATTTCCTTCCTTTGAAAATAACTTCTCCGCTATCCGGAGCCGTAATCCGGTTAATAATACGTATCAACGTTGTTTTTCCGGCGCCATTAGGACCTAAAAGTCCGTATATTTTCCCCTCCGGCACCTGAATACTTACCTGGTCCAATGCAAGGTGGTTGGCATATTGCTTAACAACATTCTGTGTTTCTAAAAAATACATTTTTCCTTTTTATGTTGAAGAGGGAACAAATATAATGAAATTAAGAATTAAAAATTAAGAATTAAGAATTATTTTCATGTATAGATCCATTCATAATTCAAAATTCAAGACTCAAAATTTAAAATTAACTAGGATTTAACAAAAACCTCATTATATTTGCAAAACATTTAGTTTAATTTTTTACGAAAACATCTAAAAAAATCCATACCCAATGAAAAAAATCTTTGTATCAATCGTTCTGATTTTTATCTCCGGCATATTTGTCTCCTGTGAAGATGATCGGTCAAACCCCAATAACAATGGCAATAACAATCATTACGTCAATAACTGGATTTATGATAACATGAGTATTTATTATTTGTGGAATAACAAAATCCCCGCTTCACCCGATTATGAAGCTAATCCTGACGATTTTTTCAATTCCATTTGTAACTGGTATAATGAAAACACCAATCCTGATGGAGATAGATTTTCGTGGATACAGGAAAATTATGTGGATTTATTGAATTCATTGAGCGGAGTAAGTAGTGATGAGATCGGTTTTGAGTTTCAGCTTTTCTATGTGGATGATAAACACATCAATATAGGTGGAGAAGTTTTATATGTAAAAAAAGGCACTCCTGCAGCATCCAAGGGACTCAAAAGAGGAGATTTCTTTACTGAAATCAACGGAACTCAACTTACAGCCAGTAATTATAAAGATATTTTGAATGGCCTCAAAGGAGATTATAAATTATCTATATTTACTCCATTGGATGAGAAGAATCTTTCCAACAAACGTTATATGTCTCTATCTACAGTAAGCAAATATGAAGAAAATCCGGTATATTTCAGTAATGTATATAACTATGATGACAAAAATATCGGGTATCTGGTTTACAATTTTTTCGCAGACGATAATGGAGATGGCCTTTGCGGCTATGATGCACAATTAGCACAGGTCTTTGCCAACTTCAAATCCCAAAATGTAAACTCATTGATTCTTGACTTACGTTATAACTCAGGAGGATCTACTCTTGCAGCCACAGTTCTGGCCAGTATGATAGTAAAAGATCTGAATCCCAGGGAAATTTTTTATAAAACCAAATGCAATTCAATGCTTGAAGAAATAATATTGGAAGAAATGGGTGCAGACTATTTTAATCAATATTTTATGACTGAAATAAGTCCTAATAAAAATTATAATAACCTGACCACCCCCATCTCACTGCCGAATATCGGCAATAATTTGCAAGAGGTTTATATACTCACCGGACCTAACACAGCCTCATCCAGTGAATTGATAATCAATGGACTCAAACCCTATATGAATGTAATATTATTAGGAACAACAACCATCGGAAAAAATGTGGCATCCATTTCACTCTATGAAGGAAACGATCCCAAAAACAAATGGGGCATACAACCGATTGTGTTCAAAATGTATAATAGTGATAATGAATCCGATTTTACTGCCGGATTTTCTCCTGCCGAAGATTTCATAAATGATGACAGCAACGTTTCTCCTAAAAAAGAACTGGGAGATCCGAAAGAGAATATGTTAAGCGATGCGATCAAGCATATTACGGGAGTTAACACATTAAAATCCGGAACATCATTTGAGAAGATTTCTTATAAAAAAATATCATCTTCTATGGATGACAAACCCTGGAGAAATCAAGGTATCCTTAAATTCAAATCATTACCTGTAAAAAAATAAATACGATGAAAAGATTGATAATATTAGGAGTTTTCATATCAGGATTATCACTTGTAAATGCACAGGAACGCATTCCGTTTGATTCAAATGATAAGAGACCTGTATTGAACGAAAATATCAGGCAATCTGATTTATTACGTCTGAAACCCCAGTTATTGGAACGGGCATCTCAAAATGACATAGTATCAGACCTGACTCCGGAACAAAAATCGAAAATCAGCGATTTGATTCTCGAACGGGATAAACAATTGTTACAAGCAAAAAATATGCTTGCTGAGAAAGAAGCACGTTTGAAGACCTTGGAATCTTCAGATGATGTCAATATGAAATCAATCAATAAAACCATTGATGAGATTGGTGCACTGATTATCAAACAAATGAAAACTAAAGCTGAATATAAACAAAAAATACGACAGATCCTTACAGAAAAGCAAAGAGTTGAATTCGACCTAACAGATGATGAATCAATTTAATCTGAAGATATCCAATACTATTTTTACAACAATAAGGATGGCTATAATATAAACTACAAGAGAAATATCTTTCGCTTTTCCGGATAATGATTTTATAACCATGAAACGACCCAAAGAAGCGATCGAAAGTATAAAAAATTCAACAGTTCAAATAATAAACCTCAAAATATTTTTTATTTTAATATTAATTACTACCTTTGCACTCGCAAAAGTTCGGGGTGTAGCGCAGTCCGGTTAGCGCACCTGCTTTGGGAGCAGGGGGTCGTGGGTTCGAATCCCGCTACCCCGACGAAGTAAAAAAGACTGATATTCAGTCAATTATAAAATAGCGAGTTGGTACAATTCTGTATCATTTCGCTATTTTTGCTTTAAAACAGCCTTATCTTTTCCTATTAAAAGCAAATAAGAGCGATTTTTCTTTGAAATATCTTTGAAGTGATTTTTATAGAATTGGTTTTGTCTAACACCTAATAACAAAATCAAAAATGGCAACATTCAAAACGTAATGATACCCCTTTTTAATTCAAAAATGGGGTATCAATAGGAAATAAACTATTGAAAGAAGAAAACATTTAAGACAAACCCTGAAATAAATCTTCTAAATCAACAACTAAACCTTCAAGCACCTCTATCGGAACCTTAGTCTCTCCATTAATTACCTCATAAGTAGTTCCATCATCATATTTTCCATCGTCATGAAGAAGAAATTTTGTCACAGCTTTGGAATCAGGATAAACCAACCAATATTCCTTCACTCCGGCTGCTTCATAAAGAAAATATTTTTCATTCATATCACGTTTTCCCGTACTTGGGGAAAATACTTCGACAATCAAATCAGGAGCACCAATACATCCCCGTTCATCTAATTTGGAAAGATCACAAATCACACAAATATCAGGTTGAACCACATTATATATTTCGTCATCAGCAGTTTCTCCATTCAGAGGCAGTCGAACATCAAAAGGAGCATGGTAAACTTTACATTTACCTTTCCTACGGTCAATATATGGTAAAACTTTTTTCAGAAAAGAAATTGTTACTTCTGCATGTTTGCGGAAAGGTGCAGAAAAAGAA
The DNA here is from genome assembly GCA_031552335.1 of Bacteroidales bacterium. Classification (GTDB taxonomy): domain Bacteria; phylum Bacteroidota; class Bacteroidia; order Bacteroidales; family Azobacteroidaceae; genus JAISFI01. Next base: position 27,627 of record JAVBMQ010000017.1, read on the forward strand.
TAAACCATTCCGTTGATAATTTCTCTCATTTTATTATCTGACCAATGAAGATATTCCGCATACGAAAACTGTTGTTTTCCATATGTAACCACAGGTTTTTTCGCTTGTTTTGATTTTGTTTCCGTTCCCGATTTCGGATATTTTTTCATGGTTTGCCGGTTCTTTGGTGTTTTTGGTTCCATTTTCAATTTATTAGTTGGATTATATATACAAAGATATAAAAATATATCTTTTTAATTCCTAATTCTCAATTTTTAATTCTGAATCCCAAAGTAATTCCGGAATCTCAGACGGCTTTTTTGCAACCCTGATTTCTACAGCTTCCAACACCCTGATTTTTTCTTCCGCAGTACCCGAACTTCCGGAAATAATCGCACCGGCATGTCCCATTTGTTTACCCGGAAGAGCTGAACGCCCGGAAATAAATGCAACTACCGGCTTAGTGATATATTGTTTGATATAAAGTCAACGTTCCGCTTCTGCTGATCACCCCTACCCTGCCAGGCACAAAAATCTGAGCAGGCATAATCCCTACCAGACTTTTACCGGGAGATATCAATCCGGGACAGTTCGGACCAATCAGTTGAGCTCCTTTTTTTCGCACATAGTCATATGCTAACACAACATCCATTGTCGGAATACCTTCCGTTATACATATAATCAATGAAATTCCGGCATCAGCAGCTTCCCAGATAGCATCTTTGGCAATGAGCTTTGACAACAGACCGCTGTATTCCTAAACGGGTATACGCATAGATCGCATCTTCTTCCGAATGACACAAAATATGTTTTTCTACCGGGATTCCATAGTCTGAGAATAATCTCTTAGCCTGATATTCGTGGATTTTCATATCATCTTAATTTTTATGAAAAGAAAATATTCTTCGTCGCCTACTTTAATTACAACACATAAAAATTAAGAATAGTTCACCGGTTTAGGTAGAGGTTGTTGCTATTGCAATCATATTATTACTCCTCCCCAGCCTGCGTAAACAATATTTGACCGGTATTCATACTGATACCAACAGAGCGGCATTTTTCTTTTTTTACGCTCCGTTCCAGTGAACAGAAAACAATCTGTTCGTCATTTCCACTTCCGCCAACAGCTGTTCGAACCCAATACATACTACTGGGAAGTCTTTGAATATCATTTTCGGCACATGTCCATAAAACTTTACCATTATCAGCAGATAGACATTGAATAATCCGGGGACTATTTTTTTCGTCAGCATCATTCAAATAACTGATCACTAAACGTTTCTTATCAAAATAGTGAACCTTTGGGAAGAAATATACCCGATCCGGAGTCAGACTATAACCTTCATCTTCCATCTTAGAGGTAGAATAAGGCATGATGGGAACCGGTCTTTTATCATCCTTTATAAGAATTTCCTTTTTGCTGTTCTGCTGATTCTTAAATCCGAAGAAAGCCCTTTGATCCTGATAAGTATACTTACTGATACAATCTGTCTTATATCTGGACTCATCATACTCATTAGCAGTAAGAATGATATCAAAATCCAATATATAATAAAACTTATTACCGTCTTTTGTATTGATCACCAAGGCCCGCTGTCCGGAACCATAATCGTCGAAATCACATTTCAACAGTCCCTCTGATAATTCTTTATGCCTGAGTGAAAGCGTTTTATTATTTTCCACTTCCTGAAAATTATCCGGGTCAAAAGCCTTTACCCCATTTTCAAGTAAAGCCCAACATTTACCGGCGCCGAATTCTAAAGGTTTGGAACGGACAGAATTATAAGAGGACTCCGAATCAGATAAAACAGTTTCTTCCAAAACTTTACCGGAGCGCGGATCTATGATTTTCAAGACACCCTGATACGTACAATCATTTCCTTTCCAGTTTCTCCTGGAAAGATAAGTCCAGACATATACTCCTTTTTTATGGGGAACTGGAATAGCATACTCTACATTTCCTGTTTCACCTGAAGACTCGAAGACTCCGGAATTATTTCCCTTATTACCTCCCAAGAATATAACAATTAAAGGCACAACAACCATCAACAACATAAAAATTGCAACTCCGACAAGAACCGGCTTCAATCGCAATTGAGGAGTTCCTGTATTATAAATAGTTGTATTATTCACCACCTGCGGAGAATCTTTGCGATATACAAAATTCGTTTTACAAAAGTTACACCGGTAAGTATCATTCCCGAGTTCTGTACATTCAGAACTTTGACAATTAGGACATTTTAACGGGATAATGCGCGACTCCTTCATATGATATTTTTATTTATTTCCAGGTTTTACTATCTGTATATACTATCTTATTTCTGCTGGCACTTCGAATACAATCTTACCGGTTTTCATTTGCAAACCTACGGCCCGGTTTCGTTTTTCACTTAATGTACTACTCTTCGAACATAAAACAAAGACTTCATTATTATCAGAACCGCCAACCGCAGCCTGAAGATAATAATCCGACTCTAATTTTTGAACAGGTTCCTCAGCACAAGTCCACAAAACATCGCCGGTTTCAGCCGACAAACATTGAATTACCCTTGGACTATTCTCTTCATCCGCATCATTTCTGAAACTGATGACAAGACGGTCTTTATCAAAATAAAACACCTGAGGATAAAAAAACACCCTGTCCGTCACAAAGCGATCACTCTTTCCCTCCATAAAATAGGATGAAAAAATGAATCTGGGCATAGGTGTGTTCATATACTTAAACAAACCTTGTTTCTTATTTCCCCTTTCAAGTTCTGAAAAAAAGAAGCCGGCACGTCCGTCTTTATGAACCGGAAAGACAATATCCCTGATCGTCTTTTGAGGATAAAAAAATTCATCATGCCTGCCCTCATCTTTTTTCAAATACACACAAGAATCGGTAAATTTCCATGCATAAGAAGAACTGAGCTTATCAGCCTCACCACTACTGATTATCTGATCTATCTGTGGAAGGTAATAACAGTGACTGCCGTCTTTTGTTTCTATCTCCATATAACGGGAAGGTTTAACGCGATGTCTTTCAAAAGAACAGCTCAAAATACCGGAAGATAATTCTGTGTGCCGTTTCATCAATGTTTGATTTGTCTCTACCTCCTGAAATGTATTCACATCAAATGCCATTAATCCACCTTCAACAATCACCCAGCACTTTCCATCAGCATACTCAAAAGGGTCTTCCAGGCTAAAAAACTTTTTAGAAGTCGTCATGGGAATTTGTTTTACCATTTCATTGGTGACAGGATTATAGATTTCCAGCATATGCACACTATAATGCAGGTCAGTTTCTGATTTCCGGTATATCACCTCTTTCCAAAGATATACTCCTTTTTTATTCGGAACCGGGATGACATAATCCACACTACCCCTTTCCTTAGGAAGAGGAGGAGTATAAGTTACGTGAGGCTTTTTGGAACGCCCAAAAAAGATTGACAAAAGAACAAATAAACCAATTATACAAAATCCTGACAATAGGCCTAACAATATCTTTTTGGCGTCAATCGGAGGAGTCTGTATCGTAGTTGTATGATTTACTGTACGGGGAGATTCCTGTTGTATAACAAACTTTGCTCTACAAGTATTACAACGATAAGCACCTTTTCCTGTCTCAGCACAATCCTGACTTTGGCAAACAGGACACTTCAACACAATAACATGAGGTTCGGCCATTGGTTATATTCTTTTCAAGAGTTCTGTTTTTTTCTGAATAAATTCTTCATCGGTCAGTACTCCCAAATCTTTCATTCCGGCCAGTTTTTGGATCAGTGCCATGATGTCTTCTGTCGTTTCCGGTTTATTCTCCGGAGCAACAGAAGCTTTATTCATTGCTGACTGAAAATTCATGCCGGCAGCCATCCCTACAAAAGCATTGGCTGTCCCCTCTCCTTCCGCCGCCTTTTCCAAAGAAACAGCGGTCTGAAACTGTGTAAACTCTTTCAGGTTGCCGACCATCTGCATTTGAGTGACTTTATCAAATATGGATTCCACCTCAGCTGGCAAACCGACATTTTCAATAAAAAAAGTAACCAGTTCCAGTCCAAATTTCTTAAATTCATCCGATAAAACCGGCCTTACTTCTTTGGCAATATTTTCATAATTACGGGCATATTCCAGCAGTGAAATATTACCTTTACCCATCTCCACAGATAATTTATTAATGATTGTATGGCGCAATTGCCCCTCAATATCATCCATAACAACCCGGGAATCAGTCAGACCAAATTCAGTGATAAAACATTTAGGGTCAGTAATTCTGACAGAATAAATTCCCCGTGCACGAACCCTTACTTGTTTAAACTGCCTATCCTCAATCAGAATCGGATCCTGGGTACCCCATTTCAGATCAATAAATTGAGCAGTATTAAAAAAGAATACATCTACCTTGAATGGAGAATCAAACAAATATTTCCAGGATGCCAAAGTAGTAATAACAGGCATGTTTTTAGTAGTAAGGCGATGTAAACCGGAAGAATAGACATCCCCGAACTCACCTTCATTCACCAATATGGCAAGTTGAGATTCCCGCACTGTGAGCCTGGCTCCATTCATGATTTTATTTCCTTTATCAGGAAACTTATACAATAAAACGCCACTGGAGTCCTCAACCCAATCTATCGTTTCAATAAATTCATTTTTAACAAATGAGAAAAAGCCCATAATTGTTATTTATAGAGTTAATATGCAAGGTTATTTTAAAGTATGGCAAAGTTATTATTTTTTTGTCAAGATATAATTGAAAATTGACACTCTACATAATTATTTAAGAATTTTGTTTTGAATTTCGTTTTGCACGGTAGCCATTACTCCATCCATTTGAGCCAATGCAAACATACGGCCATAGAATGAATAACCCGGATTATAAGCTTTGTCTTTATCATCAAGCATCAAACGTCCGTGATCTACACGCATCGGTAAAGATGGATTTATTTTTTCAAAAATACGAACCAAATCTATCAAATGTCCGCGACCGGTAAGATGATCTGCTTCAATAAAATTACCATCAGGAAAGACTTCCGTACTTCTTAAATGGACAAAATGTGTCCGGGATGCAAATTTCCCGGCTAAATCAGGTACATCATTTTGTATACCGGCACTGAGAGAACCGGCACAAAATGTCAAGCCATTGTGAGGATTGTCTACAGCTTTCAATATCCACTCAATATCCTCAGCATTAGTAACAATACGGGGTAATCCCAATACCTGACGGGGAGGATCATCCGGATGTACACACATATTTACTCCATATTCCTCGCAAACAGGCATGATCTGGGAAAGAAAATATTGCATATTTTCCCTCAACTTATTTTTATCAATATTTGCATATAAATCAAGCAATTTTTGAAAAAGAGCAACCGGATTTTTATCTTCTTCTCGGATATTACCATTTACAAAACCCTGGGTCTTAACAATAATACTGTTTACCAACTGTTGTTTTTCTTTTTCAGCAATCGTTTTATCTAAAGTATATACTTTCTCTAAAACCTCTTGAGTATATTCTTTTTTTGCTTCATTCCGCTTCAGGATCATACAATCAAAATAAGCAAAACGTACATTATCATAATATAAAGAAGATGAACCATCTTCCCAGGGATATTCCAGATCAGTCCGTATCCAGTCAATCACGGGCATAAAATTATAGCAAACAGTTTTTACGCCGGCTTTCCCCAGATTGGCCAGACTTATCTTATAATTCTCAATTAACCGGTCTCGATCTGCACCTCCATATTTTATGGACTCACTTACAGGAAGACTTTCAACTACTGACCACCTCAAATTGGCATCTTCAATATATCTTTTTAAATCAAGTATGGCTTCTAATGACCATATTTCGCCATTAGGTATATCATGTAAAGCCGTAACAATGCCCTCTACTCCGATTTGACGAAGCATAGACAAAGTTATTTTGTCATTCTTTCCAAACCATCTCCATGTTTTTTCCATTTGCTTTTTTAATTATAGAGTTCTATGCAAATATACTGTTTATAAATTGAAGTCGTCTTGACTTTTGACTAATTTTATTCTAAATGTTTTTTGAACGCGAATTTGAACGGATGAAAACAAATCTGAACAAATTTAGAATAAAAATATTTTAAGAATTCGTCTTTATTCGTTCAAATTCGCATTCAAAAAAAGTCAAGACAAGTTTATTATTTATTGAAATAATTTAAAACAAAAACAGAGATATAAACCAATCATTATATCTCTGTTTTTTATTTAGAAAATATTTCTGTTATGACAAGAATCCCAACAGAATACCGGCAGCAACCGCTGAACCAATTACTCCTGCTACATTAGGACCCATCGCATGCATCAGCAAATAGTTGGTAGAATCATATTCCAAACCGACTACCTGAGAAATACGTGCTGAATCGGGAACAGCAGATACACCTGCATTACCGATCAACGGATTGATTTTATTATCTTTTTTCAGGAACAGGTTGAATATCTTCACAAAAAGAACACCAGCCGCAGTAGCGATAATAAAAGAGATTGCTCCCAGAATAAAAATTTTCAAAGAACTCCAGGTAAGGAATTCGGTTGCTTGTGTAGAAGCACCGACAGTTACTCCCAATAAAATAGTAATCGTATCAATCAGGGGTCCACGGGCAGTCTCTGCCAAACGACGGGTTACTCCTGACTCTTTCAATAAATTACCGAAAAATAACATCCCCAACAGAGGAAGACCTGAAGGTACAAGAAAACAAGTTAATAATAAACCTACTATCGGGAAAATGATTTTTTCAGTCTGAGAAACTGCACGAGGCGGTCTCATCTTGATAACACGTTCCTTCTTGGTAGTTAACAAACGCATGATAGGCGGCTGAATTACCGGCACCAATGCCATATAAGAATAGGCAGATACAGCAATTGCACCCATCAGGTTAGGCGCTAATTTGGATGAAAGGAAAATAGCAGTTGGTCCATCAGCACCTCCGATAATACCGATAGCTCCAGCCTGATTAGGCTCAAATCCCATTGTCAAAGCCAACATGTATGCACCAAAAATACCAAACTGAGCAGCAGCTCCAATCAACATCAATTTAGGGTTGGAGATCAGTGCTGAAAAATCCGTCATCGCACCAATTCCCAAAAAGATCAATGGAGGATACCAGCCTTGTGCAACCCCCTGATACAAAATATTCAATACAGAACCTTCTTCATATAAGCCTATTTGCAAACCGGCATCTTTGAACGGAATATTACCAATCAGGATACCAAAACCAATAGGAATCAACAACATTGGTTCAAATTCGTGCTTGATAGCCAGGTAGATAAAAAATAAGCCGACAAGAATCATCACCACATGCCCTGGAGTCGCATTATGAAACCCGGTAAATGTGAGAAATGCCTGTAAATTCTCAGTCAGAAACGACATAAAATTATTTCCCATAATATTATTCGATTATTACAAGATCCGCTCCTTCTAACACTGAATCTCCTTTGTTTACTTTTATTTCTTTAACAACCCCATCTCTGTCGGAATTGATCGTATTCTCCATTTTCATGGCTTCCAAAATAATTACTTTTTGGCCTTTCTTTACTGTATCCCCTACTTTGCAATTGATTTCAAGTATTGTACCCGGAAGCGGAGACCGCAATGCACCAGGGCCTGCAGAAACCTGTGCCGGACGAGAAATAGGAGCGACAACAGCCTGTGCCGGACGTTTAATAGTTACCACTTGTTTTTTTACGGGCTTATGCATCTCCACCTTATAGGGAGTGCCATTCACTTCCACTTCGGCAATGGATTCTTCAATGCTGTTTACAACTACTTTGTAAACATTCCCATTGATGGTATATTTGAAACTTTTCATATATTTTTTATTTATTTTTTAGGTAATTCTCTCAAGGTATATATTTTAGAACTCCATGGTGAATAATTACGCGCTACGTTTTTCATAGTAATTACCATATTTTCATCATCATGATCTTCTTCCATTACTTCATTGATAGCCATTGCAATGGCGGCAAATACTTCTCCTGATTCAGAGGCGGCACTTTTGGCCTGTTCTTTGGTAAATCCATATGACTTCATGGCTCTTCTCTTACTCAGGCCGAAAGCTATCTTTCCAATATATTTGAAAACAAAATACAAAAGGAATAAACCGATAAATACAACTACCATGGCAGTAATGGTCATACCATAACCATTTTCATCATTTACCTTAAGATTTTCTATTTTTTCATTGGTATCAAGAGTTACATTATTGGTGCTGGGAGTTACTTTGGTAAAAGTAACCCAAAGTTTATTTCCCCTGGAATAAAGCGGATTCAGGCGTAATTCCTCATCTAAACGTTTTTGAGTCCATCCATCTTCCACCAAACCATAACTGACATCTACTTTTTGTCCGGCAGGAACAGTGATTGAATCGATCAGAGTTGTACCATCCGAATCAAATAAAGCTATAAAATTAGGCTTTTCCGGATCCAATGTAAAATTCAAGTGAAAAGTTCCATGTGTAGGTTTGTTATCAGCCCAAAAAAGCAGATGTTGACGAGGTTTAATCTTTGTCAGCACATCACCCTTGGGAATCATATACATCTTAGGTTTATTGATATCGTTCGTTAAAAAGCAAGCACCTATGTCTACGGTAGATGGAGCTGAATTAAATATCTCAATCCATGGATTTTTTTCGCCATAACCATCCATGAAGTTGTCTTCATTGATGACTAATATTTCATTAATTTTTAGAGATTTGGTTCCCTGAGCATGCATACCGGAGCACACACACATCAATAGCACTACCACAATCCCGATTTTATATTTCATAACCTTTTCAAATTAAGAATTAAAAATTAAAAATGAAGAATTAAAAATGCCTTTCACTCTTAATCCTTCATTTTTAATTCTTCATTTATAACGGTAAATTATCATGTTTTTTCGCCGGATTTACCTGTTTCTTGGTAGAAAGTTGTTGCAGTGCACGAATGACACGGAAACGGGTATTTCTGGGTTCAATTACGTCATCAATATAACCATATTTGGCTGCATTATACGGGTTGGCAAATGCCTTATTGTATTCATCTTCTCGTTTAGCCAATACTGCTGTAGGATCATCAGATTCTTTAGCTTCTTTGGCATAAAGTACTTCTACAGCTCCGGCTCCTCCCATCACAGCGATTTCTGCGGTAGGCCATGCATAGTTCATATCTCCACGTAATTGCTTACAACTCATCACAATGTGAGCCCCACCGTAAGATTTACGAAGGGTTACTGTTACTTTGGGAACTGTAGCTTCTCCATAAGCATACAATAATTTAGCTCCGTGCACGATTACTCCGCCATATTCCTGGCCTGTTCCCGGAAGGAATCCCGGAACATCCACCAATGTAACGATAGGAATATTGAAAGCATCACAGAAACGGACAAAACGGGCAGCCTTGCGGGATGCATTGATATCTAATACACCTGCCAGACATTTGGGTTGGTTAGCCACAATACCTACAGAACGACCGTTCATACGAGCAAACCCAACAATGATATTCTGAGCATAATCGGCATGTATTTCCAAAAATTCACCGTCATCGATAATACCTCCGATCACTTCGTACATGTCGTATGGTTTATTAGGGCTATCCGGAATAATATCATTTAAAGCATCTTCCAGACGATCGATCGGATCATTGCTTTCTTTTACAGGCGGCTCTTCCAGATTATTTTGCGGGAGGAAACTCAACAGTCTGCGGATCAGCCTGATACCTTCATCTCCGGTTTCCACAGCAAAATGAGTTACTCCGGAACGGGATGCATGCACACTGGCGCCTCCCAATTCTTCCTGTGTAACATCTTCTCCGGTAACGGTTTTTACTACTTTCGGACCGGTAAGGAACATGTAACTCATACCCTTTACCATGATTGTAAAGTCGGTCAATGCCGGTGAATAAACCGCACCTCCGGCACAAGGGCCGAAAATACCTGATATCTGGGGAATAACTCCTGAAGCCAAAATATTGCGTTGGAAAATTTCTGCATATCCGGCCAATGCATTGATACCTTCCTGGATACGAGCGCCACCCGAGTCATTGATACCAACAATAGGTGCGCCCATTTTCATCGCCATATCCATTACTTTACAGATTTTCAATGCCATAGTTTCAGACAAAGAACCTCCTATAACCGTAAAATCCTGAGCGAAAATATATACCAGACGACCTTCAATAGTACCATAACCGGTTACCACACCATCGCCCAAATACTGTTTGCTATCCATACCAAAGTTAGTACAACGGTGTTTCACAAACATATCCAATTCTTCAAAACTACCCTCATCAAGCAACATGGCTATACGTTCACGTGCTGTATATTTACCCTGGGCATGCTGTTTTTCAATGGCTTTTTCTCCACCACCCAAACGAGCCTGAGCACGAAGCTCAATAAGTTCTTTAACTTTTTCTAATTGATTGCTCATAATTATAGAATTAAGAATTAAAAGTTAAGAATTAAGAATTAAAAGTTAAAAACAAAAGACAAACTCTATTGCATAACTCTAACTCTTAATTCTTAACTCTTAACTTTTACATTATTTCTTCGGGTCCTCACACAATTCTGTTAAAACACTACAGGTAGATTTCGGATGAAGGAATGCAATACTCAAGCCTTCAGCACCTCCACGCGGAGCTTTATCAATCAGTTGTATGCCTTTGCCTTCGGCTTCAGCCAAAGCTTCACTTACACTAGGTACCGCAAATGCAATGTGGTGAACACCTTCTCCTTTTTTCTCAATAAATTTGGCGATTGTTGAATCTTCACTGGTAGGTTCGAGTAACTCGATTTTTGTTTGTCCGACCTTAAAAAAAGCAGTCTTCACTTTCTGATCTTCCACAACTTCAATGTTGTAACACTTCAGGCCCAAAACCTGCTCATAATAAGGAAGGGATGCTTCAATACTTTTCACAGCAATTCCCAAATGTTCAATGTGCGAAATATTCATTTTTTCTATATTTAGTTTTAAAATTTACGTCACAAGAAAACAGGCGACAAAGGTAAGTCTTTGCTTGTTAATAAAGAAAATTTTCCGTAATTATTTTTGAAAAATGTGTTTGAGAACATGGTCTGAGCCTAAAACTCAACAATCAGTTTAGCATTCAATTGTCTACCTGTCAAATAATTGGGAATAGCATATTGTACATTATTAAATGCTGTAACCCAATAATAGGAATTGACATTTTTGATATCAAAGAGGTTGAAACAATCCAGTCCGATGTATATATTTTTCAGGTGACGGAAGAAACCATGATTCATAAAATCATCGGTAGCAGCTGTCAGTTGATAAGACATCCCGATATCAATCCGACGATAAGGAGAAGAGACAAAATATCCGTATTCATAACCTTTACCTGGAGCAGAAAAAGGTAGTCCGGCCGACCAGATTGCACGCAGATTGAGCCTTATTTTTTCATACCTGGGGAAATAATCGGTAAAAAACAAAGAAATATTGTAACGTTGATCTGTTGGCAACGGAACTTTCTTTCCTTCGATATTTTGCTGTGCTTTCATAACGGAAAAACTTAACCAGGAATCGGTTCCTTCTACAAATTCACCGAAGAACTTCAAGTCCAAACCGGTAGCATAACCCGAAGAAACATTTTCTCCATAGTACCTGACTCTTACATTATCAACTACATACGGGACCAAATCATCCATTTTTTTATAATATGTTTCAGCCGTAAATTTAAAAGGACGACCAATGGCATAAAAAGCATAATCTCCTCCCAATACAAAATGGATAGAACGTTGCGATTTGATATCCGAATTTAAGGCAATGTATGAATTGCCTTCTTCATCTGTTTCTGTTTTTCTGAATTCTTTATAAAATGGCGATTGATAATATAATCCGGTAGCGAAACGGAAGGTAAACCGCTGATCATGTGAAGGTATGAAACCGATAGATGCACGCGGACTAATAATCAATTCGTCATTAAAATCCCAATAACTACCTCTCACTCCTGCCGTTAATGAAAATATACCGCTTTCAGTCCTGAATTTATAGGTATCCTGTACATAAGCAGAAAAACGATTGGAAGAAAGACTGTTCTTTGAATATAGATTTTGAATCACATTCACATGTACGTCATCATAGGGAATAGAATATCCGGCGGAGTCTCTCATCTCCCACTCCTTGATACGGTCTTTGATATTCTCTCTTTGATAGCTCAATGCCCAACGCAAAGAGTTTTGTCCGAAACGATGGGTTGCAGATTGTGTAACATTCAAAACATCGGCCAACAAACGGTTACGGGCGTGGTCATGAGATAAACCGGAACCAATCACAGTCTTTTCATCTTCGGAAACAACATCACTCAGATAAAATTCTCCGGCAATGTCATATGTCTCTTCTTCTTTTGATTGATAAGCCGAAAACTGAAGGGATAAATCTGTTTTTTCATTCGGTTGATAAGTAAAACCGGTTGCTCCGAAAAGTGTCTCGAAGTTATCTCTTTCCTGTCCATCAAAATAGACTGTAAAATTCTTCGCATTCTCCAAAGTTCCATACGACGTACTTTGCTTCTCCGGAATAAAATTATACGTATTCCTGGAAAAGTTGCCTAAAAAATTCCACTTCAATTTATTGGTAAAGGAGTAAGTCATATAGGTCTGTAGATCAACAAAAGAGGGGTCATATTTTCCTTTTGTATCTAAAGTTCCCAATAAGAAAGAATTTTTCTTAAAACGAAGACCTGTGACTTGAGTAAATTTACCCGTAGCTGATCCCACATAAGCACTGGCACCCATCATACTGATCATTGCCGAACCCTCCAATTCTTCCGGCTGTTTGTAGGTAATATCCAATACCGACGA
>JAVBMQ010000018.1:0-4438 GCA_031552335.1 Bacteroidales bacterium
CCCGCAATCCTCTGTTTCTACCGATAGTATCAATTTTCGCCTGGCTAACGACAGCCTCACCCTCGAAGTCGAAACCTTTCGCTGGTACGTAAAAGGTTACCGTTACCCGATCTTCGAAACAGTGAGAAGCTCGGTCAACCGTAAAAGCAGCGAACAGGAATATTTCAATGTGGCCTTTTTTTATCCGCCACAAGATCATTATTACCTGGACAATGATTCTGAGAATCAGGCAGTGCTCGACAGTCTAACCATAACTGATGATAAACTAATCGACCCTAAACAATGGATCAAAGACAACTTCAGATATAACTTCAATCCTAATCCGGTTTCGTCTACATTAAACATTGAGTATCATCTGGAACAACCGGCCGAAGTAGGAATCAGCTTGTTTCACTCAACCAACGGCATTGTCAGAAAAATACCTGCCGGCATGAAACAAAAAGGTACTTATACAGAAACACTTGATTGCTCAAACTTACCCATTGGCACTTATGTCCTGAGTTTTCAGGTAAAAGGAGAGATTATAAGCAATGTTGTCCTTAAAAAATAGCATATTAGCTCTCAATAAAAAGAATAAATTATGAAAAAAACATATAAGCTGTTACAGATTATTTTATTGATATACATAAACCATTTATCGGCGTTTTCTCAATTGCCGCAATCTCCTGCAAGTGTATTGAGCCCGAATGCTGCAAGCTTGGGGCTTTATGGGAATGTTCCTGTTTCATATTATACCGGGGTTCCTGAAATTAACATTCCATTGTATGATATTTCGTGCTATAATTTTCAATTGCCATTATCATTAAGCTATCATTCATCCGGTATACAACCGGATCAACATCCAGGTTGGACAGGACTGGGTTGGAGCCTTAATGCGGGAGGTGTAATTACCCGCGTTGTGAAAGATATGCCGGATGATTACAATAATCCTAATTATTTTGCGAAAAATGCCGGATATTATTTTGGTCATGATATTTTGAATACCCCTTTATGGAATCAACGAAGCTACCTCCGGGAAGTGGCCCAAAACATAGAAAAGGTGGAGAAAGATACCGAACCGGATGAATTTTCTTTTAAATTCGGCGAATATTCAGGGAGGTTTTTCCTTGATCATACTGGTTCCTGGGTAGTTCAATGCAGTAAACCTGTTAAAGTTATGTTTAATAACAAATTTCTTGATATTCCTTTCAATAAAGATGGTACCAGAGCAAGTGCGTATGGCTATTCACCCTCTTTCAACGGATTTACAATTATTACAGATGATGGAATAGAGTATGTTTTTGGGGGAAATACCTCTTCAATAGATTATTCTATTGATTTTTTCGAACAAGCAATCGATGATTGGGTTGCTACAGCCTGGTATTTGACAAAAATCATACTTCCCAACAAGCAAGAAATTAATTTCATGTATGAAAGAGATCGTTTTATAAACCAAATGTATATCGCTGTGAATCATGATTTAGGTTCGATAACTGAAGCTGAAGGCGGAGGAATATTTAACCCTCAACCAGAGTGTTCCTCCTGGAATTACACTTCAATTGAAGCCAGTTACCAAGGAAAGTTGATTGCACCTGTTTATCTGAGGGATATAGTAGTAAATGATATGCACGTTCTTTTTGAAAGAAATATAAGCGAAGAATTGAATTATGATAATTCTATTTATAATTGGAAATATATGCAATGGATACGAAACTATAATGGATATTCTTTCCTGCCAATACTGAAATCCAATCCGCACGAATATCTTTCCTGTCTGAATGATTTGAAATGGTGCAAATTGAATCGGATAATTATAAAATCGGGAATTGGTGATATTTATACTGTTAAATCAATAAAATTTTCTTATAATGATAATCCTTCCCAACGGTTAACATTAACGAGCATAACAGAATCAGGGAAAAAATCGTATGAATTCAAATATGATAATCTGGAAAACCTGCCACCCTATTTGTCAAATAAAACTGATCACTGGGGATATTTTAACAATACATATGCTTATTTAGATTATAATAATTATTATTCATACAAAAATCCCAATGCTATCAGCATGAAATATGGGACATTGAATAAGATAATTTATCCGACAGGAGGATATACCGAATTTGAATTTGAACCTCATGAATACGGGAAACAAATAAGTATCAAACGCTGGGAAAGTTGTGATGAGTTAACAAACAATGTTATAGCCGGTGGATTAAGAATAAAAAGAATAAAAAACTATAGCATGGAAAGTGCAACGCCTTCTACAAGGGAGTTTTTTTATATTTCAGATTATCCCGTCAATAAATCCGGAATTGGAAAATCAAGCGGTATATTGGGGGGACGAATACAATATTATTTTACAAATTATATTGTTTATGCTTTTAACGATAATAATTTAAGACGTCAAATGAGCGCCTTTTCTTCCATTTCCGTATTGTCTTCGTGTAATAATGCAAATGGGAGCCATATAGGATACTCAGAGGTTGTTGAAAAGAGAGAAGACAATTCTTTCACAAGATATAAGTTTACCAATTTTGACAATGGGTACATGGATGAATCTGCAGATGCTATTATTCAGGAAAGCAGGACTGCTTATGAACCTTACACTTCAAAAGAACAGGAACGGGGGAATTTGATTTTACAGGAGGAATATAATTCAGAAGGAAAGATGATAAGAGATAAGGTAATTATATACGAAAAAGATAATGACTCAGCTTCATCAAATTATGTAAGGACGATGAATGCAAGACACAAGAATGTATGCCCTGAAACAGCCGTATCCTTTGATGAAGGCACCTCATCGAAAATATACACCTACAAGATGCGCCCGATAGAAGAAACGGAAACTTTCCACGATCCTACAACAGGTCTTGCCCTACAGATTAACAGGATCAGTTATCAATATACAGATAATAAGTTATTACGTTCTGTTTTAGTAAATAATAGTAATGGCAACGAATACAAGACAGAATTTAAATATCCTTCCGATTATAGTACAACATTTCCATATAATGAAATGATTCAGAAAAATATTTTAAATACTGTTGTTTTTGAAATGAAATCAAACGACTGGCAAATAATAAAAAGCGAAAAGTATAACTATGATAAATTTCATGCTACATTTTATGCCCCGGTTAATCAGCAAATATTCAACATAAATAAGAGATATTTTGAAACACGTATAATTTATAATTACGATTCAAAAGGTAATGTATGCGAGATAAACAAGGATGGAAACGACAAAACAGTCTATCTTTGGAGCTACAATTATCAGTATCCTATTGCAGAAATCAAGGGAGCAGCTTATACCGAAGTGAAGACGGCTCTCGGTTATACTAATGATTCGCAGGTTGAAGCTCTGGCTACACAACTCAACCCGGATGTGAATACCCTGTCAACTAAATTGAGAGCTTATTTCAAAGATAAACCAATATTGATTAGTACCTACACCTACAAACCCTTAGTAGGTATGCTCACCGCTACCGATCCCTCGGGCAAAACAATAAAATATGAGTACGATGATTTCAACCGCCTGAAATGCATCCGTGACCTGTCAGGGAAAATCATAGAAAGTTACAACTATCATTATCAGAATCAATAACAAACAAATCATATGAAAACAACAATTTTTACAACAACATTACTATATTTATCTTTTTTCCCAGTCAATGCCCAAGTAGTGAATACAAATACCAATGTTGGTGTCGGACAAAGTGTTTTATCCAGTAACACTACCGGATCCCGGAACATCGCTATGGGAGATCTTTCACTAAGCAGGAATACAATAGGATACAATAACAATGCTTTAGGTTATCAATCATTATATTCAAACCTGGAAGGCTATTGTAACGTCGCCATCGGATCTTATTCCATGTATTTAAATCAAACAGGAATACAAAACACTGCCATTGGTTATAAATCACTCTATTCGAATATGCAAGGACAAAGTAATGTAGCCTTAGGCTATCAAACGATGTTTTCTATTACTAATGGCATAGATAATACTGCCATAGGCACTAAAGCGTTGATGAATGGCATTACAGGAGATAGGAATACTGCCGTCGGGCGTAGCGCTTTAGAGAGTAGCGTAGATGGATATAACAATAACGCCTTCGGATATCATGCGCTTTATTCCCTCACCTCCGGTTCCGAGAACACTGCCATCGGTTATAAATCCGCTGAAAATCTGACTACCGGAAGCCAGTATTGTACATTGGGAGCATACAATAGCTTATCTCCTTCATCCAGTTACAATATTGTGATTGGTTACAAAGCCACCAGTTATAATGACAACAATATTGTAATCGGACAGAGGATCGCATTACCTCAGGGAGTTTCCAATGCCATGAACATCGGGGGAGTTCTGTTTGGTACAGGTTTTTATTCCAGATTTCAGAGTGGGGCATCCACAGATCCTGCAAACGGAAAAATCGGCATTAATGTGGTCAACCCAACT
>JAVBMQ010000179.1:0-4580 GCA_031552335.1 Bacteroidales bacterium
CATAATCATGAAATCGTTTTTTTACTTAAAAAAAAATATGATAAAATGGTCAACGAGGAATATTATCATTATGAAAATATTGGATTAACAATTTGGTTCGAGGAAGAAATAATATCGGATATTTGTGTTCAGAGAGCACAAAATCAAGATGCAAAATGATGAATATAAGCAAATTACATATCTTCCTCGAAGGCTATGGTCTGCAGACTTCGCCAAACAAGGCCAGATCTGAATATCGTCAAATAAAAAAATGGTATGAAAGACATTAAAGGTTATTATATCGTAGAATTTGTTTATGAAGTTGATGATGACAATTATAAGTGCATCGAACGTTTTGCCTTTATTGGTGTATTTTCCACCAAAGAAAAAGCCAATACTGCTGTTGATTATTTAATGAATCAACCAGGTTTTAGAGATCACCCTAGAGATTGTTTTTATATCAGTTTCTTTGATTTGGATAAATTGAAAGAGTGGACAACCGGATTTGTAAAATTAAAATAAAGTTATGGAAGAATTGGAAGTGTATACATTAGAACATACCTATTCGGTTAATGAGATTTATAAGACGTCTAAACTCATTGGTCTTTTTTCTTCATGGGAAGAAGCTGACAAGGTTATAGACCAGTTTATACAACTACCCGGTTTCAGAGAATATCCCCGCAGTTGTTTTATAATAACAAAGCACATTGTGGATGATTTTGATAAGTGGAAAGATGGATTTACTGACGATCAATTAGAATTACTATATTGAATGACACTTCAACTCAAAAACTACAAAAATTCTAAACTAAAAGTTGTAATTTTGCACCAACACCATCAACATGATAGAAAAATTCAAAAAATATCTCTACCAATCATGTTTCTTCCAGCCGGAACAAACTGTAATCGTCGGTCTCAGCGGAGGGGCTGATTCTGTTGTTTTACTTCACCTGTTACACCAAACCGGTCATCAATGTATCGCTGCACATTGTAACTTTCATTTACGCGGAGAAGAATCCCTCCGAGATGAGAATTTTTCGCATTCAATGGCTGAAAGGCTGCAAATACCTTACGAAAAAATAGATTTCGACACCCATGCTTATGCTACAAAGCATAAAATATCCATAGAAATGGCGGCCCGCGACTTGCGATATGAATGGTTTGAAGCCTTAAGACAAAAATACCAGGCTGGTTCTATTGCCGTAGCCCATCACAAAGACGATAGTGTGGAAACCGTTTTGCTTAATCTGATCCGGGGAACAGGTATCCGGGGATTGACTGGTATCCGGTCAAAAACAGGATATATCATCCGGCCGTTACTCTGTTTTGATAAGGAAGAAATCCTTGCATATGCCAAAGAAAACAAACTGGAATTCGTAACTGATAGTACGAACTTAGAAGATGTGTTTACCAGAAATAAAATCCGGTTACAGATTATTCCTTTATTGAAGTCTATTAATCCGTCAGTAGAAGATGCCATTGAAAGAACCGCCGGTAATCTGTCTCAAGTGGAGGCAATTTATGAAGATGCTATCCAGAAGAAGATAAAAGAAGTTCTCCAGCCTCAGAAACATACCATAGATATACAGGAATTATTAAAATTTCCATCCCCTGAAGCGCTGTTGTATGAAATCTTGTCCAAATACAATTTCAATATTTTTGTCATTCGGGAAATAGGGCACGCTTTACATGGGCAACCTGGAAAAATATTTTATTCATCCACACATCGCTTAGTTAAAGACCGGCAAGTGTTGATTATTGAGCCATATACTACTCAGAAACAAGCTCCTGTGAACTATCTTTTAGAAGAAGACACAAGCTCATTGGAAATTCCTGTTCACTTAGAAATATCCAACTTTGTCTATACCCCTGACATATCTCTGAAATCAAATAAAAACACAGTTTTTTTCGACAAGGACACATTGCAATTTCCTCTGACCATCCGGCACTGGGAAGAAGGAGACTATTTTATTCCTTTCGGAATGAAGGGAAAGCAAAAAATCAGTAAATACTTCAAAGACCATCAATTTGACCAGATAAGCAAAGAATCAGCCTGGTTACTTTGCAGTGGCAATGACATCATTTGGATTATAGGAGAAAGAAGTGATGACCGATATAAAATAGCAGCAAATACTGAAGTTATTTTTAAGATAGAAAAGATAAAATAACAGAGACTTTTGCATGTTCCTCATATTATTCTTCTGTTTTTTTCTCAAATAAAAAAAAAGTATTATCTTTGCAACGGTTTACTTCGCGTATAAGCACATTACGTCGTACGTATATCCTTCCAAATAAATATAATCAGTGAATTTTACTATAATCTAATTTATGCAAAAGTATAATATCTTGCAACTCAAAGAGATGGACAAAGATATGCTCATTTCTTTGGCAAAAGAACTTGGACTCAAAAAAGTTGAAAAAGCCGAGAAGGATGATCTTGTCTATCAAATACTTGATCAACAGGCGATTGTAGGAGCCGCCCAATCTGCTGCAAACGCAAAAGAAAATGAAGGAAAAAGAAGTCCGGGAAGAAAAACCGCAACTTCAAAACCTAAAAAACAGGAAGAAAAACCTAAAAAAGAAGCTCAGGTAAGCGAACAAGCTCAGAATGAGACTAACAACACTCCTACTCCCAAAAACAATACTAAAAAAGAAGAAAAAAAGCCAGCTGCAAAACAACAGGAAGAGAAAAAAGAAGTTTTGCCTCCTGCGCAGGAAGTAGAAGTGAAAGAAGAAACTAAAGAAGTTGCCAAACCAGAAGAGAAAAAGGCTTCGCTTAAAGTTGAAAAGAAAGTAATTAAAAATAAGGTGGCCGATCAGGAAACTGTGCTTGATACAGAAACAACCCCTCCAAATCCGGCTGAAAAAGAAGAGAAAATTGTTGCCAAACCGGCAAAACAAGAAAAAAGGGTGAAAGAAAAAAACAATGCAACAACTCCTTCTCCTAAAACAAAAATACAAAACGAAGAAAATATTCCGGTTGTAGAAACACTTCCGGCCAGTGAAGCCTCCAAAGCAGAAACTGAAAAACCTGTATCTGCAGAAGAAAAACCGCAACGTTTGGTCTTCCGCCATAGTCCTGAAGTTAACAGTGTGATGGACAAAGTTTTATTCGGTCAAAAGAAAGAACATAAACAATTGCAAGCGCAACAAAACGCTCCGCAACAAAACACACCACAAACGCAACCTCAGCAAACACAACAACCACAACAACAGCAAACCCAACAACAAGGGGGAGAACAACATAGTAATAACCATAATAATCGCCAGACACATTCCAATCAACCGAAAGAAAAACCTTTCGAATTTGAGGGTATTCTGATTGGAACAGGTGTACTGGAAATTATTCAGGAAGGATATGGATTCCTTCGCTCTTCTGATTATAACTATTTGTCTTCAGCTGATGATATTTATGTTTCCCAATCACAGATCAAATTATTCGGACTGAGAACGGGAGATGTAGTGGAAGGTCCTATCCGTCCACCGAAAGAAGGCGAAAAATTCTTTCCTTTAGTAAAAGTAGACAAAATCAATGGTCGCAGTCCGGAAGAAGTGCGTGACCGTGTACCTTTTGATCACCTGACTCCTTTATTCCCGGAAGAAAAATTCCGGCTGACAGCCAGCATGAGTCCTAAAGTAACCGACAGGATCTCTGTACGGGTAGTCGATTTATTTTCTCCTATCGGAAAAGGACAAAGGGGTTTGATCGTAGCTCAACCTAAAACCGGTAAAACCATGCTATTGAAAGACATAGCCAATGCTATCGCATGGAATCATCCGGAAGTATATATGATCGTTCTTCTGATTGATGAACGTCCGGAAGAAGTCACCGACATGCAACGCAGCGTAGATGCTGAAGTAATCGCTTCTACATTCGATGAACCGGCAGAACGTCACGTAAAAATTGCAGATATTGTGTTAAATAAAGCCAAAAGAATGGTAGAATGTGGTCATGATGTCGTTATTTTGTTAGACTCCATCACCCGGTTGGCCAGAGCATACAATACTGTTCAACCACCATCAGGAAAGGTACTCTCCGGTGGTGTGGATGCCAATGCATTACAAAAACCCAAAAGATTTTTCGGAGCTGCCCGTAATATTGAAAGAGGAGGCTCTCTGACTATCATTGCCACAGCTCTTACAGAAACCGGTTCCAAAATGGATGAAGTGATTTTTGAAGAATTCAAAGGAACAGGAAATATGGAGTTACAGTTAGATCGCAAATTATCTAACAAACGTATCTATCCGGCAGTGGACATCACAGCTTCCAGTACCAGACGTGATGATCTGTTACAGACAGAAGAAACACTAAACCGCATGTGGGTACTCCGTAAATTCCTGTCTGACATGAATAGTATAGAAGCTATGGAATTTGTAAAAGACAGATTAACAAAAACTTACGACAACGACGAATTTTTAGCGTCAATGAACGGTTAGTTATAATATTTGATATGTCGTAGGGGCGCAATATTTTGCGCCCGATTTGGAGACAAACACAATCTATCATTATTGTAGATGGTTATTCTCATATTTACGGGCGCAAAATTTTCCGCCCCTACGACATATAATCAAAACAAATCCTACTCTAATTGTGTTATATG
>JAVBMQ010000072.1:0-13272 GCA_031552335.1 Bacteroidales bacterium
TTTGACACGAATTTGAACGAATTAAAACGAATCGGAACAAATTTAGAATAAAAATATTTTAAAGATTCGTCTTTATTCGTTTTAATTCGTTCAAATTCGTGTCAAAAAAAATAAAAACTCTATATCACAATAAAATGTTATTTTTACAAAAGGAATTACTAAATATTTTCGTATGAATCCGGAATCTCTTATTCGTATCAATCGCAGTTACAGGAGGTTTGATGCAAACCATCCTGTTGACCGGTCGACTCTGTTAGAATTGATAGATCTGACCCGTTACACATCTTCGGCACGTAATGCTCAGCCTTTAAGGTATTTTTTATCCTGTGAAAAGGAAATGAATGATTTGATTTTCCCGAATCTGGCATGGGCAGGTTATCTAAAGAATTGGGAGGGTCCCGAAAAACAGGAACGACCTACTGCTTATATTGTTCTTCTGGAAGAAATTGCTTTGAAGAGTACATATACTTTGTTTGATGCAGGACTGGCCACACAAAGTATATTGCTGGGAGCTGCCAATCAAGGCTTGGGTGGTTGTATCATTGGTGCGGTTAAGCGGGAGAAACTCAGGGAAATCATACATTTGGATGAGTCTTTTGATATTGTTGCAGTGATTGCTTTAGGAAAACCGGCAGAGATAGTAATGATTGAAGAAATGCAAAATGATGATTTTAAATACTGGAGAGATGCAGGTGGGGTGCATCATGTGCCTAAGCGGAAGTTGGATAACATTATTGTTGATTAGAAATTTTGAATTTTGAATTCTGAATTTAAGATTGGCCTATACCAAAAAAATAATTCAAAATTTCTAATTCAAAATTTCTAATTTCAAATGGATTAGTATTCCGTCAATTTCACAAATTTTTCGCTTTGGCTGCTTCCATCTGTGTAGTAAAATTTCCGGATATATATTCCACGGGGTAATGTTTTTTCATTGTGCCCCCAGGCAATCCCTTTGAGATCATAATAGAGTACCTCTTTTACCGTTCGAACGTCATCGGCAATTACCGGTTTGATATCCGTTCCGGGATTACTCAGGTCTACCGGATCAATACCTCTGTGTGTCGGAGTTACTTGCTTGATTGTACCGTTTTCATTGAAATACAAGCGATCAATACATACCTCACGATGGTAGCCGGGACCATTGCTTAGGTAATTGGCATTGATACGGTGGTAAACGATATACCATTCATCGCGTCCGGGAATTTGTATGATTGCGTTGTGACCGGTACCATAAATCTTATTGGCTGCGTCCTGAATAATAACTATCGGATTTGTTGCTACAGTGATATTACCTAATGGAGAAGTGGAAGTTCCATAGGCTACATGGTAGTTTGTTGCTCCTGTGTCATCAACCGACCAAAGAAAATAATATTTTCCGTTCCGGTAAAAAACATAAGGTGCTTCCCGATAAGCATAGGTCGATAAACTTCCGCCGGAAGGAGTCATTACTTTCGTTGTACCGGCTTTCAGGGAGACCATGTCATCGTTTAGTTCAGCGCCTGCCATATAATTATTTCCCCAGTAAATGTAGCGTTTCCCGGAAACCGGATCAGTGAATACGTCCACATCAATTTGTTGTCCGCCTCCTGTGGGAGAAGTAGATATGATCGGAGATCCATGATCAGTAAATGGTCCTGTAGGAGTACTGGCTACAGCTACCCCAATTTGTTTGGATGAACCGGCATTCCCGCTGAAATAGAAGTAATAATGATAATCTCCATCCACTTTTACTTCTTCAATACAAGGAGCCCAAGCGTTGCCACTGGCCCATGGTACCTGGCTGGTAGAAAGATCGAGCATAGTTCCTTCATCTGTCCAATGCACTAAATCTTGTGAAGAGTAGACATTGAAACTATATCCGGCCCAACCGGAATATCCGTCGGTGGTAGGATAGATATAGAAACGGCCTGTTTTTTCTGAATACATAATTTCAGGATCAGCATGGAACCCGAGAATAACCGGATTACCATATTCTGCAGCAGATACTTTATATGTTTGTGTTGTATTATTCATTTTGAAAGTATACTGTACAGTACCGTTGGTAAAATCTTGTTGCCCAATTGGAGATATAGCAGTTCCCGAAAAACCATACAATAAAGGATCAAATGCTGATAGGTTTGTACCCACCTCTACCGGGATCAAAATGGTTTTGGAACTAGTATTGATAGTTAAAAAGTCTTTACGTACAGCCAGGTTATTTGCTCCTAAGGGGGTGGGAGACAATGCTGTGCTGGGCCATTTGGCAACCAGACGTTCGGCTTCTTCCTGTGTGATAGGAATGGTGGTTCCGTGACGAGGGGTGAACAATCCGGAACTGGTAGATTGAGTTACTTTCGTAAAATTTTCCAGATCTGTAGAACTGCAAAATTCGTAGTATCCATTGTTATAACAATCATACATCAGTATCCATTCGTCGGAATTGATCTTTTTAAATACACCCGATCCTTCTACGGCTACGGATGTTTGTTGCAGGTCTTTTCTATTGGGTGTCCAGGGACCTTGCAAGCTGGTTGCAGTGGCTTTTTGAATGCCATTGCCATCCTGTTCCGTTTTGAAGAACATATGGAATAAACCGTCTTTATATACAATGTCTGCATCAATAGTATTAGCTCCGTGATCATATAATACCTGAGGCTGAGTCATTGTAGTAAAGTCATCATTCGTATAAGAATAATAAATTTTATAATGTTGTCCGGATTCTCCGATAGAATAGTAAACCATATATTTTTTAGCCACCGGATCATAAATGGTTTGTGGCGCCCAAACCTGAGTCAGGGCTTGTCTGTTAAAACGTGCCGGCCATGTGTTGGGAAAATCTATGGATGTGTGTGTCCAATTTACCAGATCATTAGATTTCATGAGGACAAGTCCGTCATTGGAAGACCATCCTTCTGATGATTTCATATCGGTAACTACCATATAGTAAGTATTTCCGTCTTCACCCCGGAGAATGTGCGGGTCGCGGACTGCCTTTTTGATAGCAATGGTATCTGAATAAATAATCCGGTTTCCGTTATTGAGGGGAGTATAGGAATAACCGTCCATACTCAGTGCAAAACAAATTTGTTCTTTACTCTGGCTATTTCCTGTGAAATAGGCAAAAAGATAAGAAGAATACCCTTCGTCTTCGGCAATATATACTGTAAAATCACGGGTTAATTTGGTGTCTCCTTTGCTTGCAGTTGCAGTTAAAGTAATCTCTTTTTTACCGGATCCTTTCGGAGAAAGTTGCATTACTTTTCCTTGATTATTCATAAACGTAGGATCAGAAGATTTCCAGGAGATAAATGAACCTTCCAGTGTTTGATAAGGCAGGAAAATAGATTGATAAATATTTTCGGTACCTGCCAATTTCAGGTCTTCCAAATCCTGAGCAACACTTTCTGCTTCATCCAGACAAGGTATTACCTGAACGGGATATTCATGAGGTATTTCCACATTTCCTTTTTTGAAAGTAGCAGTAAGGGTTACGGAAGCTGTCGGCTGACCAATAGCCGGGCGGATAACTGTTCCCTGTGGAGTCACTACATTTTCATTGGATGATTTCCATGTGATGCTGATATTGTTGCCTATGGTTGTCGGCAAAAGCAAGCTCCCTCTGAGGGTTTGCGGTATTTCAAAAGAAGCAATACAATTTTCAATTTCCTGCCGGTGAATATCCTCGTTTAATGTAGCTAAATCCTGACATAATGTTGTAACGGATTCCTGTGAAAGTTCTCCATCATAAATACGGAAATCAGCGATTTTTGCATTTTTAAGATACACATCATTTTTATAGCAAGCCCTGCCGATCCAATTGTAGGCAGTTTCTCCCAATTCTTGAGGTAACAGGGAGATTGTAGTAGTGGCAGCCAATGTTTCATTGATATAATATTTGGCCGTATTCCCTTTTTGGGTGATGGTTATAAAGCACCAACTCCCTTGTTCCATTGTTTTGGATGTACCCATTGCAATCAATTTGGATTCCGCATTATAATTGGTTTTTGTGATAGAATAACGGCTGTCTTTTGCGCTGAGAAACATATATCCTGTAGCGCTGGAAGCAATGTCTTGTGAATTAGAGAATGTCCATATAAAATTACCGTTACCGGCCAAAGATGTTGTTGCAGGAACAAAAATTCTTGTATGGATTGTAAAATCGCTTAACGAAGCAATGATTTTTCCCGTATTTGCACCCATATCGACATACCCATTATCTGTACCCAGGTCAATCACATGAAGGTTATTATTAAATGTGGCAACTTTTGCTCCGTTTTTCAATGTGGCATTGTTATTATTTCCGGTTTCATCCTTTACAACAGTAGCACCCACCTCATCTTGTGTCAATGCATAATGGAGTTGTAATGTTTGCGCCTGAAAACAGACAGGCATACTTAATAAACAAACAATGAAGGCGAATTTTTGCCAGAGCATTGTTGTTCTTTTCTTGTAGTTGTTCGTCATTATTTTTATGATTAAATTCTGATTTGTTTTTTCGTGTCAGGTAAAAATGAGATTCATTTTTTTTATTTGATTCCAGACAAAACAAGAAACAAAGATAGTGACTTTCACTGCTTTAAAGAATATAAAATTGTGAAAAATAATCAAAACAGGTTTCTTTTCATCTACTTCTAATAAAGATTGACTTATGGAACTCATTACAGGCCGATTCATAAATAATAAAACCGAATCGTAAATTTATTTCACAGAGCTTGCTAAATCTTTCAGATAACTAAAAAGTTTGAAAATCGTTTTTTATCTATTAAAAATAAAACGATAAAGTTTAATTATTGCATTTAAATTTCATAGAATAAAAAAAGATTCATACATTTGCATGATAAAGTATGAATTGAATGAATAAAACTGCAACCATTGAAGAGGTTGAATCTTTTTTGAGCAATTTTCATGTAAAAATGAAAATATTTTCAGTTGTATTCAGAGACGACAGAGGTAAAAATATTCAATCTTTATTGGATTTGGAAATTACTCCTACAAGGAGGTCTGAGATATTGGCAGAACTAAAACTTGAAAACTATTCACAAGGTCCCTTGCCCGAAACAATACAAAATTTGCCTGATATGTGGGTTTTTGGATTCAAAGAAAAGAATAAGGAAATTTATATAAAAATTACGATGGGAAAGAACAGCCACCCTGTAATTTGTATATCTTTCCATATGGCTGAACATGAAATGAAATATCCTTTTAAAACAAATTAAAATGAAAAGTCCATTTACGGGAGGTAATGCAATACTCCAAAATGAAAGAAAAAGCTTTGAGTTTAGAAAGGAAAAAATTGAAATTCGGTACCTATTTTATACCTGTTGCGATACAGGAGAACGATTTACGGATTCAAATTTGGATGAAATAAATATTTCACAAGTACACAATGAATATCGTGTTTTATATGGAATTCCATTTCCTGACGAAATCAGAAGAATAAGGGATTACTATGGATTGTCTGCAACAAAGATGTCTCAGATATTAGGTTTTGGAGTAAATATGTATGGTAAATATGAATCCGGTGAAATTCCTAATGTGTCAAATGGAAGAATGATTAAAAGTTGTGAAGATCCTTGTTTCCTTCAAAGGTATTTTATTGATGGAATCAATCAATTTGATGCAAAAGAAAGAGAGGCAATCAATAAGAAAATACAAAAAGTTAAATCAGAATATAACCATTATGACAATAAAGTTCAAACCGGCATTTTACAGAAAGTCATGGGAGAAAGCGAGCGTAGTGTGTATACTGGATATGTCGAGCCTTCGTTAGAAAAGGCTAAACAAATGATTTTGTTTTTTGCAGAAAGATTAGAGCCCTATTTGACAAAATTCAATAAATTGCTATTTTATGCTGACTTTGTGAATTTCAAAAAAACAGGTTATGGAATATGTGGATTATCTTACAGAGCCATTCCATATGGACCAGTTCCTCAAAAATATTTAGGTTTATTTCAAATGGCATATGAGTTGACAGAATGGGTTAGTATCGGAGATGGAGACAAAATTAAAGCATCTTCAGGAGCTAAATTCAACAAAGAGTTGTTTACTGATGTTGAACTTGAATCTCTTAATCAGGTAGTAGAGAGATTTAAAAAAATATCAACAACAAATATTGTAGAAATAAGTCATAAGGAGCTTGGGTGGACAGAAAATAAGGATGAAATGCAGCTGATTCCGTATGGTTATGCATTTGATCTGAAAGCGATATAATACTTATGTAAAATACTGATTTAATTAGAACTAACCGTCTAGAAGAAACTTCGCTTGGCTTGAAAGCTATAGGAGGCTCAGTAAAGATTTTGTATTTTTTTCGCAAATTTACTTATTCAGTTTACTATGCTTGATTCCATAAACAAAGTAGATAATAAATCCAATCACCGACCAGCCAATCAGCCTGATCCAGGTAGTCCATGGCAAGGATAACATTTGTAGAATACAGATACCGGCTCCTAACAAAGGAAGAAAAGGAACAAGAGGTGTTCTGAACGGACGTTTCAGGTTGGGTTCTGTTTTCCGAAGTATAACGATAGAGATACAAACAATGGTAAATGCCATCAGGGTACCAATGGAAACCAGTTCACTCAGGACGTGTAAAGGAAACAACCCGGCAATCAATCCGGTGATAATACTGGCGAAAATGGTTGCATGATGTGGAATGCCTCTTTTCTGGTGAATTTTAGAAAATATTTTAGGTAACAGTCCATCTTTTGAGATCGCATAATAAATTCGGGACTGTCCCAGCATCATTACCAGAATAACGGAACTTAAACCTGCCACAGCGCCTAATTTAATGAAAGGACTCAGCCAGGCAAGACCGGATCCAACACTGTCGATAGCCAGAGCTATGGGAGCAGGTACATTCAGTTCTTTATAGTTAACAATCCCTGTTAACACAGCCGTAACCGATACATATAAAATGGCGCAGATAATCAAGGACCATAAAATCCCTTGCGGAATATCTTTTTGAGGATTACGTGCTTCCTGGGCTGCTGTAGATAAAGCGTCAAAACCTAAATAAGCATAAAAAACGACGCCTGCTCCACGAAGGATTCCACTCCATCCGAAATATCCGAATTCTCCTGTATTTTGAGGAATATAAGGATGCCAGTTACTGGTATCTACATAAGAAAGTCCAAAACCAATAAATAATAAAATAACTCCTACCTTAATCACAACGATAATATTGTTGATCAATGCAGATTGTTTGATGCCACCAATCAATAATGCAGAGACGATGCCTATGATACATACTGCCGGAAAATTAATCAGACTTCCTGTCCAGACCCACTCATTGCCTATATGATCAAAGGTAGCTTCCCGTATCTGGTGTGGTAAATAAATTCCCCATTCGTCGAGCAGGCTGACCATATATCCCGACCAACCTACGGCAACACTGGAGCAGGCAAACAGATATTCCAATATCAATGTCCATCCGATAAACCAGGCCAGGATTTCTCCCATTGTGGTGTAACTGTAGGAGTAAACACTTCCGGCAACAGGTATCATGGCGGCAAATTCGGCATAGCATAAACCTGCCATTACACAACCTAAAGCGGAAATAAGGAAGGAAATAGTCAGTCCCGGACCTGCATACATCGCAGCAGCCTGTCCTGTAATG
This sequence comes from Bacteroidales bacterium, assembly GCA_031552335.1. Lineage (GTDB taxonomy): Bacteria > Bacteroidota > Bacteroidia > Bacteroidales > Azobacteroidaceae > JAISFI01. The sequence continues at coordinate 7,601 of JAVBMQ010000072.1, forward strand.
ACAAAAATACCGGTTCCCACAATAGCTCCGATTCCTAAAGTCACTAATTGTGATGCTGTCAGACTTCGCTTCAGTCCGTCAGTTGTGTTATTTGATTCCTGAAGGATGGTATTTATGTCTTTCTTTTTGAATAATCTGTCAATCATGGATGGAGATTTTCGGCAAATGTAAAGAGAATCTCTGAAATATGTGTCTTTACACTTATAATTTCTTCATGTATAGTTTATTTCGAAATAAAAAACTATATTTGTCAATGAAATATCTTAAACATACAAACCTATGTCAGAGTCGTTAAACATTGCAAACCAGTCTTCTAAAGAAGAAAAATATAAGGTCTTACTTCCTCAGTTAGAAGCATTGCTCTCGGGAGAAGAGGATATGGTGGCAAATATGGCAAATGTGGCGGCTGCATTGAAAGAAACCTTTCAGTTTTTCTGGTGTGGTTTTTATGTGGTGAAAAATGAACTGTTGGTTTTGGCTCCTTTCCAAGGCCCTCTGGCCTGTACCCGTATCGCTTTTGGAAAAGGAGTTTGTGGCACGGCCTGGAAAAACCGGAAAACGATTATTGTGCCTGATGTAGAACAATTTCCGGGACACATAGCCTGTAGTTCATTGTCAAGATCAGAAATAGTTGTACCTCTTATACGTGATAAGGTGGTTTTTGCTGTACTGGATATTGATAGTGATCAATTGAATGATTTTGATGAAACAGATAAATATTATTTGAATGAAATAGCCAGATTGTTTATTGACTCATAATCTTATTATTTCCCCATAACTTTAAACCAAAACGCAATTGAGATAAAATTTCTAGGTGAAACTTTTTAATATAATTGAACTATGAAAACCTATTCAGTTTTAGTTATTTCGTTTTTGTTGTTTGGTATAACAGCATGTAATCAGCCAACAAAACAAGAGCCTGTTAATGAGCCTGCTACGAATGAAAATGAGCTTGCAAAGACAGATGTTCTCCTAAAGGACTATGGGCAGGAGCCTGTTGTTTTGGATATTGATGCCTATACTCTGTCCAACAATAGTTTCAGGACAGCTCTGTGGACCGGTAATAATCTGCAAGTTACTCTGATGTCAATTCCCGTAGGAGGAGACATAGGACTGGAACAACACTTACAAACTGAGCAGTTTTTGCGCATTGAAGATGGTAAAGGAACGGTAATGATGGGTGATAGTAAAGATTCTTTCAACTTTAACCAAATCGTCAGCAAAGATTTTGCCGTATTTGTTCCTGCCGGTAAATGGCACAATATCGTTAATACAGGAGATAAACCCCTGAAAATTTATTCTATTTACTCTCCTGTGGAACATCCGTATGGGACTGTACATCAGACACAAAAAGAAGCCGAAAAGGCGGAACGCCATTAATTCATAAAACTGTGCAGATAAAAAAGTTTATTTAGCTCAAGAAAGCTGGACTGACTGCAGAACAAGACTTATTACAGACTCAAATGGATCAGGTAAATTTTATATTCACCAGATCATGCCCTGAAGGAATCTGGAAAACATGTAAGTCGAACTCTGGTATGATTGCCAAAATATGATCAAAAACATCGGCTTGTATCTGCTCATATTTTACCCAATTTTTTTCAGCAGAAAAGAAATATAATTCCACAGGTATTCCTTTTTCTGTAGGTTGTAATTGCCTGACCATATGGGTGAGGTTTTTGTTGACTTCACTAATGCTTTCAATATAACGTTCCAGATAAGCCCTGAAAACGCCGATGTTGGTTTGCCGGCGACCATTCACCAGGACAGAGTTGTCTATGTTAAGTTCTTTGTTGTATGCCTGGAGGACATTTTCTTTTTCGTCTATATAGTTTTTCAATAAGGCAATCTTTCTGTACTTTGCAAGCATTTCGGCAGAACAGAACTTTACACTGTTCATATCTATATTGATGGAACGTTTGATTCTTCTTCCTCCCGATTCCTGCATACCTCTCCAGTTCTGGAAAGACTCATTGATCAGAGAATAGGGTGGGATAGTGGTAATCGTATTATCGAAGTTTTGTACTTTTACAGTGTAAAGCGTTACTTCAATAACGGTTCCATCTATGTTGTATTTCGGCACAGTGATCCAATCGCCAACACGTAACATATCATTCGCAGATAATTGTACTCCAGAAACAAAGCCAACAATACTGTCTTTGAAAACTAATGTCAGAATTGCTGCCGAGGCTCCCAAACCGGCAAAGAGAGTGATTGGAGATTTATCAATAATGATACTGATAATAATAATTATTCCGATGAAGAATAAAATAATCTTCAATATCTGGAACAGTCCGTTAAATGATTTTTCCCGTAAATTTTTATTCTGGTGAATGATTTCCTGGATGAGGTTCAATATGGCGGAAATAAAACCGGTAATAACAGCAACCATATAAACAGAACATAATTTTCTGATCCATACGGCAATGCCTGCCTCCTGTGTAAATGATGTCGAAATAAAAGTATAAATCAATAATGCCGGGATAATATTGATTAATTTATTGATAACCTTTTTGTCTAAGAGTAAATCGTCCCAGGTGACTTTTGTCCGCTTGATAACCGGTACAATAAGCTTTGAGAAAATAATTTTACAGACATAATCAACAATGACAGCCAATAAGATGATAAGGGCAAGAAGGATCAGTGTGTGAGCAGTGCCGGATGTTTCCGGACTCAACCCGAATTCTTGTTGCAGGAATTTTGTTATCCAGTTCGCAATATTGTTCATAGTTGGAGAATGGAAATATGATTATTAAAAAATACAAAGTTAATTATTGAATTGAAAAGTACCAAAGAGAATATTCTCTTCTTTATTAAAAATCACATGATTTAGGGATTGTTTTTTCGCCGTTTTATTTGTTATTTTGCAGAATAAAGAAAATATATTGAAGATGCCTAATGCTCCGTTTACCGAAAAAATGAAATTAGCTGACCTGGTTCTTACCAATTATCGGCTACTTTATGTATTGCCATGTTTTGATATAGGCCTTGGCCTTGGGGAGGCTACTGTTAAACAGGTATGTGATAAAAAGGGTGTCTCACTCCCACTGTTCCTGTTAGTTTGTAATGTATATACCTTTGATGATTACTGTCCGGAGTCCGATACATTGTCTCGTATTCCACTGAATGATTTGATGACATATCTGGAAAACTCCCATAAAGATTACCTGGAGAACAGGATGCCGGAGGTGATAGCACAAGTCATAGATTTACTGGGCAGTTATGATGTCCGGCATGGAGGAATGTTGATGGAATTTTGTGAAAAATATAAACAGGAAGTCATTTCTCATTTTGATTATGAGGAACAAACGGTATTTCCATATATAAAAACCTTACTCAATGGAAACAAGCCGAATAATTATAAAATCAAAGAATATAAAGGAAATCACAGTGATCTGGATGCTGCTTTAAGCGATTTGAAGAATATCATTGTAAAATACCTCCCCAGTGAATATCCTATGGAGAAATGCCGGGATATATTGATTCATTTGTTTTTGTTCGAATTGGATTTAAGTAAACACACCCTGTTGGAAGACAAAATATTAATTTCTTTGGTAGAAGAAATAGAGAAAAAAATCAAATGAGCAATTCCAGACAATGCAAGGTCATAATTATTGAGCCTTCTCCGGTGGTGAGGCAGGGATTGAAAATGTTGCTTGAAGAATACCATGAATTTGTTGTGCAGGATATGTATTGCGATTTTCAAGCTTTTCAGACAAGCCGGCTTAATCACAATCCGGATGTAATTCTGATGAATCCGTCAGTCGTTAGTTTTTATAAACAGTTTGCTGTCAGTAGCTTATTTGAGAATTACGGACAGACAATATTTGTCGCCATCCTCTATAAATATATCAATACAGAGGTACTCAATGGATTTGATGGTATACTGGATATATATGATGAAAGTCCTGTTATGCTTAAAAAGCTACAGGAAACCGTAAAAGCAAAACATGGAAAGAAGGATGCAAAACATGACGATGATGCTGATTTATCCGAAAGGGAAAAAGAAATCCTTGCTTCTGTGGCAAAAGGACTTACCAATAAGGAAATAGCCGATAAGCATCATATTTCTGTTCATACAGTAGTTTCGCACCGTAAAAATATCACGCGGAAAACAGGAATCAAAACTGTTTCAGGCCTGACGGTATATGCGATGTTCAATAGTCTTATATCTCCAACAGATTTACAGTAAGATAATCCTTTTTGCTTTTGAAAACTTACAAATATTTCTTCTGTAAAAACTTCTGGATTTTATATCGAATGCGCTTATAAATTCCAATTTTTATGTAAGTTTGTAAAGAAATTCTTTTTTAAGACTGGTTTGAATATAAAAGAACTAACAATAGGCCCGATAACCCTCTCTTCTAATGTATTGATGGCACCATTGGCTGGCTATACATGTTATCCGTTCAGGATGATGTGTACCGAACTCGGCGCAGGGCTTTGTTTTATGGAGATGGTTAGTTCCAACTCTTTAAACTACAAAGACAAGGCTACTCAAAAAATCATTTTTACAACTCCCGAAGAAAAGATAAAGGCTCTTCAACTATTCGGAAACGATGTCCGTATAGTTGAAACCATAGCATGTAGTGAATTCCTCAAAAGTTTTGATATTATTGACATCAACATGGGTTGCCCTGTCCCTCAAATCTTTAAAAGTGGTTCGGGGAGTGCTTTAATGGGCGATTTGAGAAGAGCTTCACAACTTATACGAGCCTGTAAAAAAAGCGGAAAACCGGTTACAGTGAAAACCAGGATCGGCTTAAATGAGCAGCATCTGATTGCAGCCGAATTTGCGAGGATGTGTGAGGATTCAGGAGCAGATATGATTACGATTCACGGACGGAGCCGCAACATGATGTACTCAGGAGTACCTTATTTTGACCAGATAGAACAGGCTAAGTCGGTGGTTAACATTCCTGTAATTGCCAATGGAGGAATGAATTCTGTTGAAGATGTTGAGAAAATGATGAACCTGACAGGTGCCGATGGGGTGATGATTGGACGGTATGCACTTGAAAATCCATTTATTTTCAGCGAATTGACCCATAAGGAAATTACTAAAACCAAATATCAACTCTTGCTGGAGCAGATAGAATTAACCTCTAAGCATTATGATGAAACATTTACATTATCGTACCTCAAAAAAATAACCGGATTTATGATGCGGGGAGTCAGTGGTTCGAAACCACTCAAGCAAGAATTATATAGATGTGGGAATATCAGTGAAATAAAAGAAGTAATGAAAAGGATTTTTAAAAGGGAAATACAGTGATGAACGGGCTTGTAATAAATAATGGAATAGTAGAACTGTGTACACAGAGAGAACCGCTTGTTATCATTCCCGACGGAGTAGTGACCATAGGTGAAGGCGCTTTTAAAGGATGCGCTTCTGTCGAAGAGATTGTATTACCTGAAAGCGTAACAGAAATAAAGAACGAAGCCTTTAAAGGTTGCCGGAAACTTAAAAAGATAAACCTGCCTGTAGGAATTACTTCTATTGGTCATTATGCCTTTCATCGTTGCCATTCACTTGTAAACATAATACTCCCGTCTACAGTAATAGAACTTGGTGATTGTGCTTTCTTATATTGCGACCACCTGGAATCTATTTCTATGAAATCGGTGTCGCAAATGGGGTTCTCTGTTTTCCTGAATTGTACGAACCTGCG
>JAVBMQ010000170.1:0-4350 GCA_031552335.1 Bacteroidales bacterium
TGTTGGAATCTTCATTAAAAAGGATATCAAAAATGCCTTGAAGGCTTTTGACGAACTGATGATGAAAACCTGCGAAATCATAAGGCCGGGAAGAGCTAATCCCAGAAATCACAAAACTAAAAAAGTTTATTATATGAATAACAAGAAGTTATAGCTTAACTAAACGACATTGAATTCAAAATTCAAAATTTCTGAAAATAATCTTCGCTAACGGGTAATGCTTCTAAGGCTGCTTTTGCAGACTTCGGTTGAACTGTTGTATCTTTTACAATATGTCCATCTCTTAGTTGGATGGTTCTGGAAGTAAAAACTGCGATATCCGGTTCGTGAGTTACGAAAGCAATTGTTTTTCCTTCCGCATGTAAACGTTGAAACAGACTCATGATTTCGTAAGAAGTCCGTGTATCTAAGTTTCCTGTAGCTTCATCGGCCAACAAGATCACCGGGTCATTGACTAAAGCCCGGGCAATAGCTACCCGTTGCTGTTGTCCCCCTGATAATTGATTCGGCATATGATCCATCCTGTCCTGTAAACCGACTTGTTCCAATGCAAACATAGCCCGTTCTTTCCGTTCTTTGCTTGAAACCGTGTTGTTGTAGAGCAAGGGAAGTTCCACATTTTCCAAGGCGGATGTTCGCGCTAACAGATTATAAGATTGGAAAACAAAACCGATCTTACGGTTTCTTAAAGTAGAAAGTTCGTCTTTTGTACGTTGCCCTACCGCAACCCCATCAATAAGATAATCTCCGGAAGACGGTCGGTCAAGACAACCGAGGATATTCAGCAAAGTTGATTTCCCGCTACCACTCGAACCCATGATACTTACAAATTCCCCCTCATTGATGGTAAAAGAAATACCTTTCAGGGCATGAACCTCTTCACTTCCTACCTGGAAAATCCTTCTTAGATCTTTTATTTGTATGATATTATTTGCCATAAACTTTATTTAATTTTGAATTCTGAATTTTGAATTTTGAATTCTGGGCTTTGAATAATTATGCTTTAAAAACAATTCAAAATTTATCATTCAAAATTCAAAATTTCCGAAGTTTACCTTCTTCCCGGAGGTTTCGGCATTAAAGGATTAGATGCGGCAGTATCTTTATTTTTAACTTTTTTCTCCACTGCAGCAGATAAAATGATTGTATCTCCGGCATGTAAGCCTTCCGTAACAATGGTATGAACCCCATCTGTTAATCCGGTTTTTAATTCTTGGAAGGTGATTCCGGCGGGTGTTTTGATCCATACTCCTTTGCCTTTAACAGAAGATTTTTTCTCCATTTCTGCCGGATTGATATGCATATGAGCCATCATTTCGGAAGTAGGATTGAATTGTAAAACCTCAGTTTGGATTACCAATCCTTTTTCTGATTCTGTGATAATGGAGACACTGGCAGTCATTCCCGGGAACAACTTTTCCTCCGGATTGGGAGCTTCAATGATTACCGTATATGTCACCACATTACTGGTAACAGTTGGTTGGAGACGTATTTGGTTTACTGTTCCCTCAAAAGTATCGTTAGGATATGCATCCACGGTAAAATTTACCTTTTGTCCCAATCGTACCTGTCCTATATCCGCTTCATCCACATCCGCTTCCACCTGCATTTTCTTCAGGTCGTTGGCGATTGTGAATAGAGTAGGGGTGTTAAAAGATGCAGCTACTGTTTGTCCCTGATCTACAGCCCGGTTAAGCACCACACCATCAATAGGAGAATAGATTTCAGCATAAGATAAATTCACCTGAGCCTGATGTACATTTGCTTTGGCATTGGTTATAGACGTTTTTGCCTGCGACAAACTATTGGTAGCCTCTTCGTAAGCGGCTTCGGTTGCAGCTTTTACATCATACAATTGTTTTACCCTGTCATAGTTTTGTTGTGCAAATCTCAAATCACTTGTTGCACTGGTAAGGCTAGCATCTGCCTGACTCTTTTTCTCAATCAATGTAGATTTGTCCAATTCAGCCAGTAACTGGCCTTTTTTAACATGAGAATTGTAATCCACATAAATTTTTTCGATTACGCCGGAGACCTGTGTTCCCACGTCCACCTTATCTACCGGTTGTACATAACCTGTAGCGGTAACCATGTTTTCAATACTTTCCTCTTGTACTATGGCTGTATTGAATTGCACCTCTTTTTTACCCATATTCATAAAAAGAAGCATAACGACAATGAGAACAATGGCTCCGGCGATGCTGATAATGATAGTTTTCTTTTTCATATATGACATTATTGATTACTTACATGACTACTTTTACACCCATATATACATCCAGTACTTTCCGTTTCAATATAAAACCATATTTACTTTGGATATAATCGTTCAAAGCACTGATAAAATTATTTTGTTGTTGCAATAAATCCACTGCAGTAATAGCCCCCGCATTGAATTGAGCCCGGTATGCTTCGAATGTTTTCAGGTAAGCATTCTGACGGATATCGGTAGTTTGGTATTTATTATAAGCTGAAACTACATTCTGATATTCTGTCGCTACATTCTGTAAAATATCTAACTCTGTTTGTTTTTGATCCAATTCTGCTTGTTTAAGTGCAATTTTGCTTTGTGTTACTTTAGATTTTGTACGATTCTTATCATAAAGCGGGATACTCAGCGTAATGCCAATCTGTTCATTCAGATTATTTGAAAGTTGTGAACTGTAATTGGAGAAATCATTGTAATGACCGGTACCTACACTTCCGTTCAGGCTCAAGGTTGGGAAATAACTTGATTTAGCCAGTTTAGTACCAACATTAGCAATATCCACATTATATTGGCTGATTTTCATATCCGGCATCGTTTGCAAAGCCTGTTCCATTACATAATTTTTTTCAGGAAGTAGTGTCATTGCCGTAATGGCCGAGGTGTCTGGATAAACAATAGTCAAATCTTCGTTTGGATTCATGGAAAGCAGGCTTTTCAAAGTAATCAGACTGTTATCCCGGGCAATTTGTGTATCGATAATGTTATTTTTATCATTCGCATATTGCGCTTCTAATAAGAGATAATCGCTTTCCAATACTTTTCCGACCCGAAACTGTTCTTTTCCCTGTTTTGCCTGTTCTTCGCTCGCTTTAACCACGGCTTCCTGATACTTCAGTAATTCTTCATTGCCCAAAACATTCAGAAATGACTGTAGAATCTGGATTGTCAGATTATTTTCATACTGGGAAGTCTGGAAAGCAGACTGCTGCATTTTCAGTTTATTCTGTTCTATAGTGTTATTGATGTTGCCCCCCTGATAAAGTGTTACACCTGCGTTCAAGCCATAATTTCCGCCCCATGAAGACGAGTTTTCTTTGTTACTGCTGAGACTCTCACTCAAGGATGCATTTAGATCAGGCAATCGCTCTTTTTTCGACTGTTGCCAGGAATCTTCCATAGCATCTTCAGAAAGTTTGAGCGATTGCCGGTTGTAATTATTACCCATTGCATAGTCTAAACATTGCTCCAAGGAAAAGCGATGGGTAATTTGAAGAGAGTCCTGAGCCTTGGCAAGTATCAGGAGAATACTTAAAAGGGAAACTAAAACAATCTTTTTCATTCGTTTATTCTGTTATCAAAAAACAGAACAAATGTAGAGTGGATTGTGGTTTGAAAATTTTATTTTGAGTTGAAGCGGAAAAATTGGGGGGTGAAGTGGAGGTTTTGTTGGTTGAGAAAAAGGGTGTATAGAAAAATTGCAGGAATATGTGATTTTTTTATTCCTGCAATCATAATTCTATCAGTTAAAAATTCATTTTAATGCATTAATCTGTTCGATTGTCAGTCCGGTTATTTCTTGGATTGTTTCGATAGGGAGACCTTTTTTCAGGCAATTGTGGGCGATTGTTTCAATACCTTTTTCCAGGCCTTCAGCTCGCCCCACTTCCAAGCCTTCAGCTCGTCCTTCTTCCTTAGCAAAGTCAGCGACCTCTCTGACATCATTATACTCTAATATACTTTTCCTATACTTTTCCATCTCAGTTTCTTTTAGTTGTTGTATTTCTGCTGCTTTAAACAGCATTTCAAATATCTTCCCTTGTACAAATACTCATCTTCTTCAAATTCATTGAAAAGAGTAAAATCCATAATGGCCATGGTATATACTGCTTTCAGTTTGAAGTTCCAGAGACCTTGAGATGCCTGCTTCCGGATTGGGAATGTTGAGTAAAACAGACAACGATCTCTGAAATGCGGATGCCTGGCTTTTTGCATTTCAATAACAATGTCGTTTAGTTAAGAAAACTACTATTCGAGATTATACAAAATAAAAGTTCTTTGACATTTTGGGGTTAGCCAAAATAATCGTAAATTTGTGCTATAAATAAAGGGGGTTTCCCTTTCACAAAAGCGAGCGATTATAG
>JAVBMQ010000171.1:0-5597 GCA_031552335.1 Bacteroidales bacterium
ACCGCAACCGCGCGATACCACACTGGGAAATGTAACTGTTTCCATATAGCTAGAGGATGGGTGAATAACCGTACAAAGGTAGCTATAACCAACTATTTACATAACCTTTGGCGACAGGATTGTTGTCATGGAGGTTTCATGTTCTAAAACTATCTTTTACAGAAATTATCTATATTTATTTCATTGCCCAATACATATTTATCTTCGCCGGAATTTTTGAAGCAATCGTTCAGAAAGCTCTCATTCTTTAGAGAGAAAACCCGTCGCTGCCCTTCTCTTATTAACTTAGCAGGGCTTCCGCCTATTATGGAATTTTCCTTTACAGCTTTCGTATAATCCTTATTTAGTAAGCTACCTGCGACAACAGTTGTCCAATCGGGAGTGACGGTTCCTTTCATTATTTTCACATTACTTAAAATCCAGTTATTCTTGCCAATAACAATCGGTTTTTTATGACTGCGAATGGTACGTGTATTGGTATTTATTGAATAATGTAGGTCCGAGGACATAATGAACGTGTTGAAAGCTATACGGGTATAATCACCTATGGTGATATCATCCAGCGCCAGAATTGAAACGTCGGATGAAATCGTAACACATTGGCCAATGTGTAAAGCCGCATCTCTCAAAACCCTTATTTTAAACCCGTTGTATATTTCTGCCTCACCGCTAAAGACAATGATCCCCAAGTTGCTGAAGACGGACGGGGAATAACCTACAAATTCTTTTCGTGTAGCCACACCGAATCTGATCATCCCGGTTTTAAAAGGTGCATTAATAACGATTTTGCCCATTAACGACAAGATTCTGAGCCGCCCCCAAACAACGATAGGAAACCGTATTGCATGCTTGAAAGGAAGAGATCTGAAGTTTATATACACCGTTTTCCATACATTCAAATATCTGTAACTGAATATTTTCTCGAGTGCACCGAAAAAAATATTAAGAAATGATACCGCATTTATATCGTATCCTTTCACTTTCATAATACCTGTTGTTTAAAATGTTTATTTGTTTGGAATAATATGAGTGTCAACCATAGAAGTTGAGAATTGATAGAGATTAACAGTATCATAAAAGACCAGAAAAAGTAACTCTGTATGTCCTTTTTGTCTATACAGACTGAAATACTAAACCAAACAAACTGAATAAATGCCAGAAATCCATAGTCGATAGCGATAGATATAAGCCCACTCGGAGGAATAGCGCCTTGCTTTACCCCAACAAACATAGTATGATATCTGGATTGAACGAAATCCACTCCATTACCAAACCAACCGTTGAGTGTAGTTAAATCCAACATTTTCGTGAATCTCATAAAAGGAACGATACGGAATGACGCACTATGATCGGCGGCCACAATCGTATGCTCGTTCAGTGTTAATACGGCTTTGGCAAACTTATATGTGCGGTTTATGGCGGCGACCTCCATATGTTGCACGATGAATGTGATTGCTAAAATGATAAGGCAAAGTGGCAATAGAGTACGCAGGCGTACAAATCTCACAAGTACAAGCGCCAAAAACAAGAATGCAGTTCCGCTCATCATGGTTGCCATTGTCCAGATAAAACATAGCCACACCCATTTGTCTGTGAAAGAATTACTCAACGGGGAATATTTTTCTCCCCTTATTCTTTCCTGAATGACAATATAACAATACATCAGCAAGCCTACTATGCGTGCGCTATTGGATGGCTCTGATGTAAGGGAATTCAACTTCCATGGATTTTTAGAATCGTAATTGCTTAGATTGGGTATAGCCCAGTCATTAAGTACACACAGTTGCTGCACAAGTAAAACGATCGTAAATGCGTATATTAAATATTTGAGAACATTACGATAACTTTCAGGCGTAAAACTGCCATGATACAGCAATCTGCCATGCGCCATGAATGTGACACAGAACATGGCAGTAAATAACACTGTAGACCATCGCATGGTATCGGGATGGAAGATAAGAGGACAAAGTATGATGGTAATGACAAACAACACCAGTTGCAAATCCTTCATACCAAACTCCAGATAGCGCAAAAGGATAAGAGGTGACAGGAACATGAAACCGATCAACAACAAATTGCGGTTGTTCTCTCCTAAAGCAAATGCAGGAGATGTCGCCATCGCAATCAGGATGATAATCAGGAATATATTTATGTAATTATATTGCTTCATTGTTCCTTTTAAATAACCAGTATACGATTCGTATTTCCAATAAAGAAAACTTCATGAGGGGATACAAAATCATGGCCTTTAACTTCCCGTTTTTTCGATATTTCCGGGTGTATCTGAGCCAACCATCGTATAAGTATCGGTATTGTTTTATAGGAGGAAGAGCTGATTTTATTGTTTTGGATCCATAGTGTACATAATACTGATCAGGCAATATGTAATTGAACAATTCCACTTCTTCCGTTTTTTTTGTTATAAACCGCTCTTCAGCAAAAAGGAATGTATCCGTATAGAAATAACCGATTTTCTGAAATACTTCGAACGAAGAAAACATAAAGCTACCTGGTATTATATCCACTTTTACCGCCTCTTTCCCTGTATTGGTTTCTATTTTGACACTATTATAAGGTGATAAGATACGATATAGAATAAACATATTCAGACAATCATCGATGAAGTTCTTTTTCTTGGGAGGGTGCATTGTCTTCCCCTTACCATCCAGCATGACAGGCGATATAAATGCCGGCTTATCCAGTTTATTATAGCGTTCGACCAATTGTTCCAGACAATTTTCCTGTAACAGTATATCATTATTTAAGATGGCTACATAGTATGGCATAATATACCTTTCCATATACTGTAGCCCCCAATTATTCCCTTTGGCATACCCCAGATTGGCATTGGTCTGCAGCACTGTTACATTGATGTATTGTTCCTCCAACGCTTTCAACATATTGTATGAGTCGTTGGGTGATGCGTTATCCACCACCACGATACTCAGCTGTTTGGCAATGGTTTGCCGTTGCAATCCCTCTACAAGATTCATCGTATCGCTATAGGTCTTGTAATTCAGAATTACTATTCCTACCATCGTTTTACTTGTATCCATACTTACTTCTGAAAAAACCTTTGCCATAAGGGAATATATTTAGATTCCGTTTAACAAACTCCTTATAACAGCGTTTTACATATATCATTCTGTACAAAAGAGGAACAGTGACGGTTCGTCTTATATGTACCGTATCATAAACCTTTCGGAATTTTTTAGTCCTTTCTGCCAATGAAAATTGCCGTATAATTGACTCCCGGGCTTTTTCACCTATCTCCCTACGTAGCTTTTCATTATTACCCAACAGGGTAGCATACATGATTATCTCTTCATACGTATTGGCAACAAAACCATTTTCGCCATGTACAAACCGTTCTTTGGCAGCCGCCGGCCCATAATATACCACTGGTTTACGCATCAACATGGCCAGTCCTAAAGTACCATCTATTGAAGCATAACTGTTTTCAGGCAATTGATATAGAAAGACATCAAAAGAAGCGCATAACTTTATCCAACGGTCGAGCGGAAGTTTGTCGCAGGTAATAACATCAGGCCTTCCTTTGGCCATTTCTTTTACCCAATTATCTCCTGCAGGTAAACCGGATATGTAAAATTTTTTATTATCCACCTTGATTTTATCAAATACATCGAACATGTTTTTAGGGCATTTACCCATGGTACTCCCCCTACCGAATACAACTGGCTTTCCGTCTTTTGGGGAAGTAAATCCAACCGACTCGGTTTCCTCTATGAAAAAATCAGTAGAAGCAAGATATATTTGAGTTTTGAAATCTTCCGAAATAAAACGAACAAACGGATCGTTGTACGAAGCTTTGTCGATAAAAACAAAATGAGACGAGTTTCTGATCTCGAATGGAGTCAGCAACAACGAATGGTACGAAGGCCGTTGACAAACGGTCGTTATTACAGGTATATGTACAGCATTCCTTTTTAACAGGTGTATTACTTTACTAAAAAGATCAGAATTGCGTGCCTTGAAATAGTGTACCACATCAAATCCTTCCTCTTTCAGCAAATAGCAGATGTTGTTTCCGTCACCAATCTCTTCGATACGCAAATCCGGTTCCACCTGACCCATGCGATGGCACAAAACAAAATGATCTGCCATTGTTCTATCGCATTGAATCTGTGTGTACAACCCTCTCGAGGCTCCATCCCCAATATCATAATAAGAAATAAGGTACAATATTTTCATTTTGCTGATTATTTTTCCATCACCACTCCAAATTCTCCTGGTATTCTGTCTTTGAAGTGCTCCACATATAGTGGCAATCCGTCAACGTCACGCAAAATAGCATTATCTTCACTGAAAATTTCAGTAATACCTTGCGGTATACGGTCTCTCTCTCCTGTTAAAATCAACAGCTGAATTTCCGGGAAGTTCAAGCCCGCACTCGCCAATGTAGATGTAAAGGATAACGGGCGGATATTTATCTCCGTTATTTTGGGTTGTCCGTCTGTGTCTTCTCTAAAATCAGCCACTATCAGGCCGTTCATAGTCTCGTTTGTTTGGGTCAACAACTCATTCACCACTTTTTGTGCAGTCTGGCATACAGTTTCCTCATTCAACATTTTGCCCTTGCATATATTGCCCGTAATACCCGATATTGCAGTCTTTGCCATAATATACTCCATTCGATGTACCACGCCGTATTTCACGAGCGTTCCGTTGTCGTAAAGCAGGAAACAAGCCAGTATTCTGCCTGGCAAATATTCCGATAGCATAAATGAATCGGTTTTCGGATTGATACGGAGCCATGCCTTGAGAGATTCGTAATCATGGACAAGAAAAGCCCCTGTTGCCGAAGTAGTTCCCTCTGAATAGTCTCTTATCCACATCGGATATTTCATACCAACAGATTGTTCATCGGACATCATATGTTCCTTGTCAACAATCTGGAAGTCAGGCGCCAATCCCGAACCTTCCAGATTCTCATACAACCGCCTTTTGCTTAATGCTATCTGTGCGAACAACGGTGGAATTCGCATAAATTTAACAGGAAACGGATTCATACTCCAATAAGAAACCTCCGGTTCGGGAATGATAATGGCATATTCTATCTCGTTTTCATCAATGATCGACTGCATAACCGAACGATATTGTGAGTCTCTGCATAATGGCACATAATAAACCTTGTCGTACAACCCCTCATAAACACCGTACATGTTTGAGCAGATATCCGTACCAATAAAAACACATTTATCTTTGAAAAACTCACTCATTCTTAATGAACGGACAGCAGCCCGCGAAGTAATTCCGCAAGCACCCGTCACTAGTATCTTATATTTTCTTTCCATAAACTATTAATTTTATTTTTTGCTAATAATATTTATAATTTTCTCCACATCAGCGTCATTTAATTCATGATGCATGGGCAGACATATAATCTGAGATGCTATTCTGGTAGCTACCGGAAGATTATCCGATACAGCCGAAGGCAGCTTACAATACATGGGTAAAGTGCTGATAAGCGGATAAAAATACCTCCGCGCAAATACTCCTTGCTCCCTCATACGGAAATAGAGTTCATCACGAGTCATTCCATACCGCTCCGTATCTACCAGAATAGGGAAATACGA
>JAVBMQ010000039.1:0-9611 GCA_031552335.1 Bacteroidales bacterium
TTATTAGCCGGTTCTGAATATGTGGCTAAATATAATCTGGGATATGAGGTGCCAAATGTAAGATATGTCAATTGCAAAAACGACCAACCATCTATCGGATCCGGGGGTAGGGGAGCTTCCCGCCCTATATGGGAAAAGATATACAACCATTATACCCAAAGACGGGGAATAGAAGTCCCATACTCCAAAGAAATGGCAGATAAAGTACGACCCGAAGGTGGTGGTGGAAACTATGGACCCAACAGCGGCGGTTATGATAACCTGGGTTTCGGAACACTGATGAATACTTTGGATCAGGAGTACATCCCCACCTGTCCGAATACATCAATAAATCCAGAAATATACATCAATGATTCCCCAGATCCAATAAAAAGATCCCATATAACTGTTTCTCCCGGAGATAACATACGCCTGTCTCCTACAATTGACGAAACCGGGGGTTCCTGGTCATGGGAAACCAAAGAGACCACACAGCCCATCACCATCCGAAACATCCGGAAAAGCAAAATATACAGAGCTACTTACACCAATGCATGCGGTGTACAATCCACACAATCCTTCTCCATATTGGTACATGGAGATTGTCTACCCTCCAGGATCAAAGTCTATTTGTCGGTAAATAAAAAATGGCATCAAACAAATGAATTATCCGTTTCCAAAGGAGAAACCGTTTCATTTGGCTGCCAACCTCTCCATGGGAAATGGGAATACTGGGTGGATGGAAAAAAACTTCCTGAAGCATCCTGCATTGTTAATAAAACCATGACAGTAACCGCAAAATTAACCAATACAGGAGGTGCAATTTCTACTCAGAATTTTAAACTAATAGCAGAATAACTTAAAATCAATATGGCCTTTACAAAACATTCAAATCCAGCCCGGGCTTTATGCCCGGATATCCCCCAAGGGGGGTTGGGGGGTATACCTTGTTGTTGAAAAGCTGTCCGAAGCGAAAGAGCCGCAGGCGATTGAGCAAGTTCTTTTCAACGAAAGCGCCTTTTTTTGGTTACTTTTTTTGGCGCAGCAAAAAAAGTAACAGAAGATGCAACAAAACAACCTAACAATTGCCACAAAACAGGTCATAATCTCTCCCATAAATATATTTACTTTGTTTTTAAAAAAAATGAAAAAAATCATCATCATCCTATTTTCATTGGTCTTTGTCCAAAAGACAGACGCACAAGTCTGGCAATGGTCAACCCCCATTACCACCCAAACAAACGGAGAAACCAACGATCACCCGCGGGCATTCTTATGGATCCCGTCTGATTGCAAGCAAGTCAGAGGGGTAGTCCTCGGCATGCACAACATGCTCGAAGAGGGTATCCTGGAACATCCCGATTTCAGGAAATCCATGTCAGATATCGGTTTTGCAGAAATATGGATTACACCTGCTTTGGATATGCTTTTTGACCCGGAGAAAGGAGCTCAAACAGCATTTGAAGAGGTTATGCAATCCCTGGCCCGGATTTCTGGATATTCCGAACTGGAGTTTGCACCGGTAATCCCCATTGGGCATTCGGCATGTGCATCTTTTCCGTGGAACAGCAAAAGAGGTGATTCACAGTTTTTATATTGTAGAAAATTAAAACTATCTACAGGCTTTGCTGATTAATTTTATACGAATATCAGTACATTTTGTAGAAAAAACAATTAATATAATGAGACAAAAAAGTTACAAGAAAAAGAAAGACATTGTTTTGCCATTGGTTTTATTGCTTATTACACAATTGTGTGTTTTTAATTTGTATGCAAAACAACCTCCCATGAAATTGTGGTATACTAAACCAGCTATTAACTGGATGACATCTGCACTACCTGTTGGTAACGGAGAGTTCGGAGGTATGTTCTTTGGTGGAGTAGAAAAAGAACAAATGCAATTTAATGACAAAACACTTTGGACAGGAAGCACAACCTCCAGAGGCGCTTATCAGAATTTCGGAAGTGTTTATATGAACTTTCCCAGTCATACGAACTATACTGATTATGTAAGAATGCTTGATTTGGATAATGCAACCGGATCAGTCTCTTATAAAGTAGGTGGAATTACTTATTTGCGCGAGTATTTTGCAAGTAATCCGGATAGTGTGATTGTAATGCGTATTTCTACTCCCGGAAATACTGGAAAATTGACTTTTTCGGTTGAACTATCTGATGCACACTCCGGAACAAAAACGATCTCCGGAAATAATATTACAATCAAAGGAAGTCTGACTTTGCTTTCATATGAGGCGCAAGTGACTGTTTTGAATGAAGGTGGTTCATTGACTGCGGACGCAAATAAAATTTCCGTTACAAATGCCAATGAAGTTACGATTTTATTGACAGGGGCAACAAATTTTGATATTGCATCAACTTCTTATGTCGGATGCACTGCTATTCAGGTGCATAATAAGCTCTCGGATAGAATAGCAAAAGCTTCTGCACAAACATATACTCAATTAAAAAACAGTCATTTAGCTGACTATCAGCCTAAATTTGAAAGGGTCAGGTTAGATTTCGGAGTTAGTATGCCGGATATTTCTACCGATGAATTGGTTCGTTCTCACAGAAACAGTATTTATTTGGATATTTTATATTACCAATATGGTCGATACCTGATGTTGGGATCTTCCAGGGGAATGAATTTACCAAACAATTTACAGGGATTGTGGAATGATAGTAACAGTCCGGCTTGGCAATGCGACATTCACAGTAATATCAATATTCAAATGAATTATTGGCCCGCAGAAAATGCTAACTTGTCGGAATGTCATTTGCCATTTATCAATTATGTGAAAGCTGAAGCATTGAAAACCGGCGGTTCCTGGCAAAAAATGGCGTCTGCCATCATAACCAATACGTCCAATGGAGAAAAGATGACAGGTTATCGTGGCTGGACATTGAGAACACAAAGCAATATTTTCGGATATTCCGACTGGAACTGGAATCGTCCTGCCAATGCCTGGTATTGCATGCACTTGTGGCAACATTATTTATATACCAATGATATAAACTATTTGAAAGAAACGGCATTCCCTGTGATGAAGAGTACCTGTGAATTTTGGTTTGACAGGTTGAAGCAAGTTACAAATGGAAAATTAGTTGCACCTGATGAATGGTCGCCCGAACAAGGAAATTGGGAAGATGGTGTGTCGTATGCACAACAACTGATTTGGGAACTTTTTAATAATACGTTGAAAGCTGCAAATGCTATGGGCGATGCAGATCCTGCTTTTGTTGCAACCTTACAGGATAAGTTTTCTAACCTTGATAATGGTGTGGAAATCGGTTCCTGGGGACAAATCAAAGAGTGGAAAATACAAACAGACGTACAAGGAAATAATCATCGCCATTTGTCTCATTTGATTGCATTGTATCCGGGAAATCAAATTTCTGATCACATCAATAAAACTTATGCAGATGCAGCCCGGAAAACATTAATTTCCCGTGGTGATGGAGGTACGGGATGGAGCCGTGCCTGGAAAATATCCTGTTGGGCGCGTTTATTTGATGGAGATCATGCTTACAAATTATTGAAAGCTGCATTAAATCTTACTACTGTTACTACTGTTACGATGGATGATGCTGCCGGAGGTGTTTATGAGAACTTGCTGGATGCTCATCCTTCTTTCCAGATTGATGGAAACTTCGGAGCAACTGCCGGAATTACTGAAATGTTGTTGCAAAGTAATCTCGGATTCATTCAATTATTACCTGCATTACCTTCTGTCTGGCCGAATGGTGACTATACCGGATTGAAAGCTGAAGGAGATTTTACAGTCGATTTGAATTGGAAAAATAGTCAGCCATTGAAGGCTTCGATCTATTCTGGTTCGGGAAATACATGTACTCTTTATTATCCAATCATGAATGTAAGTAAGATAGAGGATGAAAATGGAAATCCGGTAACTTTTGATGCGACAGTGAACAATAAAATCACTTTCCCGACTGTAAAAGAAAAAAGATACACTGTTTTTTTTTCTTTAAACGTTTCGGAAGAAAATGAGATAATTCCTTATGTAGAGGTAAATGGAGAAGCCAGGATGCAGCAATCTGAAGTTCTTGTAGAAGAGAAGGGCAAATTGTTGTTGGCTCCGGAGTCTGTTGTTGAAGGTACCTGGTACTGGACCGGACCCAACGGCTTTACCTCATTTTCAAAAGATGTTTTATTTGAGAATATTTCAGCTTCTAAATCGGGTATTTATATTGTGACTCATACTGTAAATGGAATTAAATCATGCAATGTATTTTCGGTTTATGTGCTTAAAAAAGTATTTGACTCTGTCAATAAAATAGTTGCTGGGGATTATTTCATCAAAAAGAAAGATACAGAACTTTATTGGACGAATACACAGGTTTCTCCTTCCGGTAATCCGGGAGGAAAACCTAAATTACAAGAGCTGGGAAGTGTGACAAATCCTCTTGCACAAGTATGGACTCTTTCTTTAGATGGCGGATATTATAAACTTGTAAGTAAAGCCGACGGACGCTATGTAAATGAAAAAGGAAACTTTGGTACCAATTCATATTATCAGGATTGGAATACATTCAATGTTTATAATGAAGGACAGAATTGTGCTATTCAAATCACACAAAAATCGGCTGCACAGGAGAAAGGGGCTTGGTTTTTTCAGTGGAATGCCAGTAATGAAATTTCATATACTTCTAATACCGAAATAGATGCTGCGAAAGATCTTGTTTTTACATTTATACCTTATCAATCAACAGGAATTATCACTCCAGATTATTTTGAAAACTCCGTACAGATACTTCCCGGAGGTATCCGAATAAAATCTGAAGATAGAATAGATTTGTTGATATATAATCAATTAGGGGTGCTTTTAAAGAAAACCTTTGTAGCAACCCCAGACTTTATAAGATTGAATCCCGGAATTTATTTCTTGAAATTTCAAAAAGGAATTGATTCGGAGACAAAAAAAATAATTGTTTACTAATTTAATTCAATAATGAAAGACATGAAATCTAAGTTAATTGTACTTGTTGTTTTTTTGCTAATATATTTTTAGCTAATATTATAGCTCAAATTCAATTATATCCAAACCCAGCCTCAGATTTTATTGTTTGTTCTTCGGAAACAGATTTTGGATATGCAGAAATTTGTATAATAACTTTGACCGGACAGGTAATATTCAGAAAAACCGTAAATAGTACTCTGAACAATTGGATGGATTCATCTTCGTTTCCGTCAGGAATGTATATTGTCAGAATAAATACAAATGCAGGGGATTGCTCTCAGACAATGATTAAAAAGTGAATAATTAATTCTTGAAAGTTTTTTGTATGTTCAGGATTATTACGTATTTTTGATTCGTAATGAGCCTGAACATATGAATTTTAAAGGGCATTGTCAGATGTTTTTACCCGTTTGTTAAAAAGAAGAAGTCATATAATTGTGAAAAAATTACTTTTAATATTGTCATTTATCCTTGCATTTACAACCCTAAATGCCCAACAACCAGATAGTGAAATACTGGAATACTCTTCTTACCGGAAAGTTTCCGGAGGTAAGCTTATCCAAACAGATTCTGTATGCATACAAATCAATACCCGGACAGGAGATCAGGATGCACAAATATTCATTCCTTATACCAAAAGTGAAAAATTAAGCATCCGGAATGCATGGATAGAGGATAACCAGGGTCAAATCGTCCGAAAGTTGAAAAAAGATGAAATCAAAGACCTGAATTATATATCTGATTATTCTTTATATCAGGATGATTTTATCAAAAGCTTCGAATTAAAACACAATGTTTATCCGTACAGGATCAGATATGACTATGAAAAAATTTCCCCTTATTTTCTTTATATACTGTCATGGCGACCGGATGATATCAATGGACACAGAACGCCGCTCAGAAAAGCCGAAATTCGTGTAGAGGTTCCAAAGAATTATCCGATCCGGTATGAACAGAAAAATATGAAACTACCACAGGTAGATACTCTGAAAACTACCATTGTATATACCTGGCAAACAAACTATTTTCCTGTTTCTACAGAATATAATGCGCTGTCTTCTTCATACAATATTCCGGAAATCAATGTATATCCCCTGACCTTTATGTATGGTGAAGAAGGAAGTTGGACTACCTGGGAGGATTTCGGAAAATGGGTAAGCCGCCTCAATGAAGGCCTGAATGTACTTCCGGATGTGGAAAAAGCGGTATTGAATCAATTGATTGCAGGGCAAGATGATCCAAAAGAAAAGGCCCGGATTTTATATCAATACCTGCAGGAAAATACCCGGTATATCAATGTTTCAATCGATATCGGAGGATTCAAACCTTACCCGGCCGGATATGTAGCTTCTAATAAGTATGGGGATTGTAAAGCTTTGAGTAATTACATGAAGGCTATGCTGGAGTATGCCGGTATTCCTTCTTATTATACGCTCGTGCATTCCGGTAAACAGATCCGGGATATTGATCGGTCGTTTCCTTCCCAGGTATTCAATCATGCCATACTAACAGTCCCGTTTGCTACAGATACGGTGTTTTTGGAATGTACCATGAAAAATATTCCTTTTGGTTATTACGGAACTTTTTTACAGGGGAGGGACGCTTTGCTGATAAAACCGGAAAACAGTGTTTTTATTCATATCCCGGAATTAGAACCGGAAGATGTTTTGTGCCGGAGAAATATTGAAGTGAACGGTTCCGGAAATAAACCTGTAACAATCACTGAAACGGTCAGAGGTGATGCATTTGTTCTCTATAATCACTTGATTCATGAAAGTAAAAGTGTGGGAGAAAGATATCTTAAAAAAGAGATGTTTTTGCCTTCTGTTTTTACACTGGAGTCATTCGAATTCGATAAACCGGATGGAAATACTCCGGAAATAATATTACATGCTGTTTTGGAAGCGGAAGATCCTTTTCAGAAATATGGGAAGTCCTTGATTTTACCTGCTTTCTTTTCTTTTATACAATCATATGAATCTCCTTCTAAAAGAAAAACCGGTGTACAAATTGATTATCCTGTGTTTTCCCAGGATACGGTTACTTATTGTGTCGGGGCAACTATTGGAAAAATTTCTGAGAATATATATATTGACACACCCTATGGCTATTATTCGCGTTCATTTTTTCAGAAACAGGACAAATTGATTGTTACAAAAAACCTATTGATCCGAAAAGGATGTTATCTGCTTGAAGATTATGATCGTTTTTATCAGTTTATTCAGGCTATTCAGGAACAGGAAAGCAAAAATATTTACATAGAAATACAATGAAGAAAATGACTATTATTGCAGGATTTATGATCCTGTCGATCTTGCAAACTGCTTATTCGCAAGAAGATTATTCCTTTTATTATGGGAAAATTTCTCCGTATGAAGCCACAATGACAAGTTATGAAAAAGATGAAGATGCTGAGGCTGTTGTTATCTATGATGTGGGTAAGCGGTATTTTAAATTTGATGAGCAGAAAGGTGATTTTTTAATGTATATGGAAAAAATCATCAAAATTAAAATTTTGAAACAACCGGGAATTAAATATGGGAATTTTGAAATACCTTATTATACAGGTAGTCAGAATGAAGTTATTACGAATATCGAAGGGCAAACGTACAATTATACAAACGGACAACAGGTACAATCTCCTTTGGAAAAAGCAAATGTATATGATGAAAAAGCAACCGATTATGCACGGGTAAAAAGGATTGCGATGCCGAATGTGCGTGAGGGTTCTGTGGTTGAGTTAAGATATACAATCATTACTCCTCATTTTTTCAATGTGAGGGAATGGCAATTCCAGAAAAAGATCCCGGTCGTAAAAAGTATCTTCGAATTCAAAATGATTCCTTTTTATGAGTATGCATATATACTGATCGGTACTGATAAACTGGATGGACTGGTTTCTCAAAAGCTTGAAGAAGAATATACTGTTTATAGTTTCAAATATAAAGAAATGTTGCATCATTTTGAAATGAATGATCTCCCGGCTTTTAAAGATGAAGAATTTATTACTTCTGAAAAGGATTATATGATCAGTCTTAATTTTCAATTGGCTCGCTTGAATTATCCCGATGGACGACATAAAGAAATTATGTCTACATGGCCTGCCATTTGTGATGAATTGCTTGACAATAAAGTTTTTGGAAAATATCTGAAAAGCAGTGAAAAAGAAGGAAAAAACCTGCTCCGGGATTTGAATTTATCCGGTAAAACACAGGAGGAACAATTGAAAACTATAGTAGAATATGTCAAACACAACTATAACTGGAATAAATCGGAAGGCTTGTATACCACACAGGAAGCCTCTGATTTTATCAAAAGAAAAGTGGGTAACAGTGCTGAAATCAATCTGTTTTTAGCCGGATTGTTGAAGGCTGCCGGTATTGAGGTTTACCCGGTTGCCCTGAGTACCCGCGGACATGGAGCGATAAGCATGAATCATCCCTTTGTGCATATGATGAATTATGTGATCTTGCAAGCTAAAGTGAATGGAAAAGAATATCTTGTGGATGGTACGGAACCGTTACTGATATACGATGAATTACCCGAACGCTGTATTAATGTAAAGGGTCTGGTGGTGGCAAAAAAATCAGATCAATGGATAACAATCACACAAAATGATTATGCCCTGACGGAAAAATCGTTTGACATTCGTTTTGATGAGGTCTCAAAAACATTGGAAAATAATGTTTCATACTCGGCAAACATGTATGACGGTTATTCTTATCGCAGATTATATAAGAATAAGGGTGAAAATCTGGATGACTTTTTTGCGAGTCGGAAATATAAGCTGGACGGATCTGTTTCTGTAGAAAATTATGACAATCCTGCATTACCTTTTATCTTTTCCTTTAAGGTGAAAGAAACTTTGGAGCAGTTGCCCGGGAAGTTTTTCCTGGATCCGTTCCTTTACCAGGCGCCGAAAGTGAATCTTTTTAAACAAAAACAACGCTTGCTTCCTGTCGATTTGATATGTCTGAAAAGTGAAAAATATAAGTCTGTTATACACATTCCTTCAGGCTATAAAGTGGAATACCTCCCTGAAGAAATGAATATGGATGACGAGCTTATGTCGGTTCATTATGCAATCAAATCTTCAAACAATGAAATTCAGGTGGACGCAGAATATACTTTTAAACAAAATATCTACGAAGCAAAATCTTATGAGAAGCTGAAAGCAACTTACGGAAAAATGGTGAAGCAGTTCAAAGATTTGATTGTGTTAGTAAAAGAATAATGACCAATAGGACAAAATAACTATATTTTTGAGATAAATGATCCTATATTTTGATATTTGAATTGTTTATCTTTGCCGTTGTTGAAAAAATAATATGATTATCCGTAAAATGGCCTAATTTTATTTTAATTGATTAGAATCGGGTTCGATTTGAGCTATTTTAAACGCATAGCGGTATTGTGTCCGTAGCCGTGGGTGAAAGCCCACGGATATAATGAACGTCACATCCACCCCCGCCGCGTTAGCGGTGTTGCGGTTGTCAAACCACCGCTAAGCGGCCGAAATGGTATTGTATTCGTCAAAAATCCGTGGGCTTTCACCCACGGCTACGGACACTGTGGCCCTCTGGGCCAAGGCCTCGCAAATCTTCCGAACATGACTGGGCTTTCCCCACGGTTACAGACACAATACCGCTACGC
>JAVBMQ010000120.1:0-5579 GCA_031552335.1 Bacteroidales bacterium
TTATTTGTTAATTATTCGTTTATCTGCAATTAAAACAGATCGATTATGAAAAGGTTTTGTGATTAATACTTTTTAACAATTAAAAAAAATCACAGAAACAACATAAGTCCCTATGAAAGTGAATATTAAGATCTTAAATATTCGAATTTTGAGGCCTGATTAAATCTTCTTATCTGATCCAAAAGTGCTGATCAGGATTCTAATTCCTTTTCCAGAAATGAGGCAGTGTACCCTTCTTTACATTTTGAAACTTCTTCAGGAGTTCCGTAACAAAGAACTGTACCTCCTGCATTTCCCCCTTCCAATCCCATATCAATAATATAGTCGGCACTTTTGATTACATCCATATTGTGCTCAATTACAATCAAAGAGTTTCCTTTTTCCACCAAACGGTTAAGCACTCCAAGCAAAACACGGATATCTTCAAAATGCAAACCGGTAGTTGGTTCATCAAGAACATACAAGGTACGTCCGGTATCTCTTTTAGCTAATTCGGTAGCCAACTTTACGCGTTGGTTTTCTCCTCCGGAAAGGGTTGTAGATGGTTGTCCAAGTTTTACATAACCCAAACCCACATCCTGCAACAGCTTAATCTTGTGTAAAATGGCCGGAACATTTTCAAAAAACTCAACGGCCATATTAATAGTCATATTCAGGACGTCTGCAATCGATTTTCCTTTGAAACGCACCTCCAGAGTTTCCCGGTTATAACGTTTTCCATGACAATCTTCACAAGGAACATATACATCCGGAAGAAAATTCATTTCAATGGTTTTATAACCATTTCCGCCACAAGTTTCACAACGACCTCCGGAAACATTGAATGAGAAACGACCAGGCTTGTAACCCCGGATTTTTGCTTCCGGCAATTCTACAAACAAATTACGGATATCTGAAAAAACACCTGTATAAGTAGCCGGATTTGAACGGGGGGTACGACCAATAGGAGACTGGTCTACACATACAATCTTATCTATATTTTCGATTCCTTCTATAGAAGCATAAGGAAGAGGATCTTCTAAAGAACGATAAAAATGTTTACTTAAAATGGGCTGAAGCGTCCCATTGATCAAACTGGACTTTCCACTACCGGAAACTCCGGTCACACAAATAAATACTCCTAATGGGAATATCACATCCACTTGCTTCAGGTTATGTCCAGAAGCCCCTTTAATCACAATTTCTTTTCCGTTTCCGGTACGACGATCTGCAGGAATCTCGATCAGGCGATGTCCGTTCAAATAGGAAGAGGTCAGGGTATCAGCTTTCAACATTTGTTCCGGAGTCCCGGCAAAAACCAATTCTCCGCCATAGCGTCCGGCTTTCGGACCTAAATCCAATACATAATCGGCATTGAGCATCATGTCTTTATCATGTTCCACTACAATCACGGAATTTCCTGTATCCCTCAATTGTTTCAGAGAATTAATCAGACGAATATTATCCCGTTGATGCAAACCAATGCTTGGTTCATCAAGAATATACAAAACATTTACTAACTGGGAACCTATTTGTGTTGCCAGTCGTATCCGTTGACTCTCTCCGCCGGAAAGAGAAGCAGAAGCTCTATTCAAAGAAAGATAATTCAATCCTACATCCAACAAAAACTTCAAACGGGAACGGATTTCCTTTAATATTTCTGTTGCTATTTGCTTTTGCTTGTCATCTAAATAATTATGCAGATCCCCTGTCCAGTGATAAAGCTCAGCAATATCCATTCCGGCAACTTCTGCAATATTTTTTCCTGCTAATTTATAATGTAAGGCCTCTTTATTCAGGCGCAAACCGTTACATTCCGGACAAACCGTATTTTTGATAAACTGTCCGGCCCATTTCTGAGCAGATGCAGAAGCATCTGCCTCTTGTTGCATATAAATAAACTTGACAACTCCTTCAAAATTAAGAAAATAGTTAGAATCACCAAGAGATTCGTTTTTGATTTGCAGCCGATCGTCCGTACCATTCAATATCTCGTCTATTGCATCTTCCGGAACATCTTTCAATGGAGTTTTGATAGTCACATCATATTTTTCACAGATAGCTTCTATTTGCCAGAATATCATTACATTGCGATATTTTCCTAAAGGAACAATCCCTCCCTGGTAAATACTTTGATTGGGATTCGGGATAATCTTTTCCATATCAATCTGATTGACTGTACCCAAACCCTTACACTTCGGACAAGCACCCTGCGGGGAATTAAATGAAAAATTATGCGGAGCCGGTTCGCTGTACGACAAACCAGTTGTAGGACACATCAACCGGCGACTGAAATGGCGGGCTTCATTGGTATCTACATCCAGTACCATCATCAACCCATCTCCTTGTTTCATAGCCACCCGAACACTCTCTTTCAGTCTGTTCTCATCCTTTTCCGACACGACCAATTTATCAACCACTACCTCTATCGTGTGATTTTTATAGCGGTCTAATTTCAATCCGGGTAGAATTTCACGTACTTCATTATCAATCCGGACATTCAGATAACCTTTCTTCCTCAGTTGTTCAAACAACTCTTTATAGTGTCCCTTCCGATTCCGGACCACCGGCGCCAACAAGTAGATTTTTTTTTGTTGATAGCGTTCCAGAATTAATTGCAGGATTTGTTCTTCCGTATATTTCACCATTTTTTCGCCCGTATTATACGAATAAGCCTCTCCGGCACGGGCATAAAGTAAACGGAAAAAATCATAAATCTCCGTAGTAGTTCCGACAGTAGACCTTGGATTACGGTTAACTGTTTTTTGTTCAATAGAAATCACCGGACTCAAACCGGTTATCCGATCTACATCCGGTCGTTCCATATTACCCAGAAAATTCCGGGCATAAGCTGAAAATGTTTCTATATACCGCCGCTGGCCTTCAGCAAAAATTGTATCAAAAGCCAAAGATGATTTTCCGCTACCACTTAAGCCTGTGATAACAACAAAGCTATTTCGCGGAATATCAACATCTATATTTTTAAGATTATGTACGCGTGCTCCAAGTACACTGATTTGTTCTGTTTCGTCAATCTTTTCCTGCATGAGTCTATCTGAATTAATCTACCACCCATCTGCCGTCATGGGCTACCGTTTTCTTAGGATCATAGCACATACCCTCTTCCAAAGGTATTTGAACAACATATGTTTTACCCATTGTCTTCAATTCTTTATCCCTTAACCAGACATTGAAATTTTTTAATTGATAATAATTAATGCCTTGTTTTTGAGCAAAATCGGCAAAATCAGTCACATCTTCCGTAATTTTCACAGCCTTGGTCGGAATAACCGGATATAAGTCTTCACTTTTCAGGATAAATCCATAACGGTATGGATTTGAAAAGATTTCTTTCATTGCTAAAATCCGGAAAACATAACGAGAAGTTTCTTCCACCAACAATAAATCAAATGCAGTATCCACATTCTGTTCGCGTAATCCTTTTTCTATCCTGTTCATACCTGCATTATAAGAAGCAGCCACATCCGTCCAGCTATTAAACTTCCGGTAAGCATCCTTCAAGTACCGGCATGCAGCTTCTGTAGATTTTTCCACATGATATCGTTCGTCTACCTGTGAGGTAATTTCCAGTCCATATTGCTTTCCTGTTTGAGTAATAAATTGCCACAAACCGGCAGCTTGCGCAGGAGAATAAGCCCTTACATCCAACATACTCTCAATTACAGCTAAATATTTGAAATCATCCGGAATATTATTTTTCGCCAAAACAGGCTCTATCACAGGGAAATATCGATTTGCCCTCTTGATCTGCAATAAAGTTGTAGAATGCAAATAGGTAAATGCATTAATTTCCCGGTCAAAGCGTTCCCGCATATCATAACGCGTCAAATCAATCGCTTCCCCACAAAATATAACCTGTTGAGGTACTGGTGCCGAGTCTACCCGGGATAATACTACTGATGATTTCTCTGCCGGATTTTTACCTTCATCCTTAGAGGAGATGAAACAAATCAATACCATAAAGAAAATTCCCAGGAAACAACTTAAAACAAAATAATTTATCTTTTTCATAAAGCTCAAATAATGAGGAAATTCTCAATTTTTAAAAACATATAAAAGGATATAAAGATACAACAATTACAGTTGAGAATCAAGCTGTATGTTCAAATTTTTCCATTTGTATATCTGTCCACTTAAAAAACATGCAAAGGTAAATTATTTTTCCCATTTATCACTTGCCAGTAAAGTATTTAAGCTTTTTGTTATTTTATAACTCTTTTTTAATCAAGGCATCAAAAAAGATATACTATCTTTGAAAAAATTTTCAATGAAAAACTTTTAAAAATTCGACATCATGAAAACAACTGCACATTTATACGCATATAAGTATAATGAATTAAAAGCCTATCTATTGGCCACTCTTTTTATCTTAGGAAACTTACTACTTCCTCAGTTATGTCATACTATACCAAGTGGAGGCTTGATATTTCTTCCAATTTACTTTTTTACTTTAATTGCAGGATATAGATATGGGATATTTACAGGCTTACTTACAGCTATTTTTTCACCATTATGTAATTATTGGTTGTTCGGTATGCCGACAGAAGCCATGTTACCTATTATTTTGACAAAATCCATTTTATTGGCAGTTGCAGCTGCTGTTATTGCAAAAAGATTCCGGAAAGTATCTATAATAGCCTTATTATTGGTTGTACTTTGTTACCAATTTGCAGGTACATTGATCGAATGGGCAATGGTTAAAAATTTTACAGTTGCTCTTCAGGATTTCCGTATAGGTTTACCAGGTATACTTATCCAAATTATCGGAGGATATTTGATACTGTCTTCATTTTCCCTGTTCAAAAAAAACAGGAGCTTATAAACCAATGGGAAAAACATTCGAAGAAATATTAGACCGATTCAGAAATATTCCGTTGTATGAAAATTTCGACCTGATTGTCGCCATTGCCAATGGAGGAATCATACCGGCTGCCATATTGAATCAACGGCTGAATATATCCATTGAATTATTAAAAATAAACTGGAGAGATCCCTCTCAAACACCTATATACAACGAGCCCAAATTACTCTGTCCGATTGATTTTGACTTTCATGATAAAACTATTTTATTGGTGGAAGACCGGGTCAAAACCGGAGCTACATTAAAGTATGCCCGAAGTTTACTCGAAGGAGCCAGACTCATTAAAACATTTGCAGTAAACGGAAGGGCCGATTATGCTTTATACGACGAAAATTGTTTCAAATTTCCCTGGATCATTTAAATTAAACCATATGGAAAGACGCGACTTCCTAAAGAAAGGAGCATTAGCCGGTCTGGCAATATCCGCCCTTAGTTTCAATAAATTACAAGCAGCTTTAGGCGGGAACGAAATAGCTGTTGAAAGTGCACCGGATTTGGTAGCAGTTATGGGTGGAGAACCTGCTGTAATGCTTGACAAAGCTTTAAATGCTTTGGGAGGAATAAAAAAATATATAAAAAAAGGACAAAACGTTGTTATCAAACCCAATATCGGTTGGGACAGGAGCCCAGAACTGGGAGCCAATACCAATCCAGATTTGATTGGTGCACTGATAAAACAATGTATAAAAGCCGGTGCAAAAAAAGTAACCGTATTTGA
>JAVBMQ010000147.1:0-2614 GCA_031552335.1 Bacteroidales bacterium
GGCGCCGGTACTTTCAAGCCTGTCAAAACAGAAACTATCGGTTTGCATGAGATGCATGAGGAGGTAATTTCAGTAAAAAAAGAGACCATCGAATGTTTACTCAGATTCTCAGGGAAAATATATGCTGTAGGAACCACTTCCGTTCGAACTATCGAAAGTCTGTATTATCTTGGAGTATTATTGGGGGAAAATCCGGAAAACGACAATCCGGAAGTCCAACAATGGATGCCATATGATGAAAAAAACAATCAGATTACAATACAAAAAGCGTTGGAAAATATTCTTCTCTATTTATCTCAAAAGCAGCAGGATCATTTGACGGCACGTACCAGAATCATGATCGTTCCGGGATATGCATTTAAAATAATATCGGGTATTATCACCAATTTCCATCAACCTAAAAGTACTTTATTGTTACTAATCTCTGCTTTTGTGGGAGATGACTGGAAAAGCATTTACGATTATGCTCTATCTCATGATTTCCGGTTTTTGAGTTATGGGGATAGTTCGTTTTTGGAGTTATGAGTTAAGAATTAGGTCTTAAGGTGGTTTTATTGATTCTGTAAGTTTAAAATTTTGAATTCTGAATTTTGAATTCTGAATTTTGGGAGTAACAATATTTTGTGGATTTTTGAGTTATATTGTGTAGTGAAAACATTGTATCCATATCTTTTGCTCGCGTTGATACTGGTCTCCTGTAAGACGGCCAAGTTAAGCGATGCCGTTACCAAAGAAGAATTGGGAGAATATTATGATGCTGCCGATATTTATAAACGGGTATACAGCAAAACCCCGAGCAAGAATAAAGCACTCAAAGGAAGCATTGCTTTTCACATGGCTGAATGTTACCGGGCCACCAACAATGCACAACGGGCATTGACAGGCTATCAGAATGCCATCAGATTTGCATACAGGGATAGTGTGTCCACATTATATGCCGGACAGATGGCCCATAAATCGGGGAAATATAATGACGCCTTAAAATACTACAAAGCTTATTTAGAAATAGATCCGGGGAATACCCTGGCCAAAAACGGGATTATCGGATGCGACAGCGCTGTAGTCTGGAAAAAAGATCCCACCAAATATACGGTCAAACGAATGGATGCATTCAATTCCCGGAGAGGAGAACTTGCACCCATGTTGTTCGGGAAAGAGTATGATCAGTTGTATATAACTTCATCCAGGGATAATGCCTTGGGAGATACCAAAAGCGCTATCACAGGAATGAAGAATAACGACTTTTTCCTGATCAAGAAAGATGACAAAAAACAATGGCTGCAACCTGAGATCATTCCGGACGGTATAAACACGGATTTTGACGAAGGCGTTTGTTCTTTTACGAGCGACGGAAGTACGATGTATTATACTTTCTGCTCACAAGACGAACAATCTCCACGCACAGCTCAGATATATAAATCGTCCCGTTCAGGCGCCCAGTGGAATAAAGGAGTGTTAGTAGAAATTTTCAAGGATTCGCTGGCCATGGCTGCACATCCGGCGGTAAGTTCTGACGGGGAATATCTTTATTTTGTTTCGGATGTTCCGGGAGGAAAAGGAGGAAAGGATATCTGGAGAATGGCATTAACAGGAACTGCTGCCAATGCGGTGGAAAATCTCGGACCGGAAATAAATACTCCCGGAGATGAAATGTTCCCGTATGTACGCGATTCTGCGACTTTATACTTCGCCTCCAACGGTCACCCGGGCATGGGAGGATTAGATATCTTCAAAGCAACCCAAAAGCCCAATGGCAAATGGCAGGTGGAGAATATGAAGTTTCCGGTCAATAGTAATGGAGATGATTTCGGAATTACCTTCGCCGGAGAAAACGAATACGGATTTTTCTCTTCCAACAGAAATGACGGCCGGGGCTCGGATCATATTTATTCCTTTGAATATCCTACTATAAACATACAGATCGAAGGTTGGGTATTAGACAAAGATGAAGCGGAAATTGCCGACGCGACCATCCGTATTGTAGGGAAGGACGGTACAACTGAAAAAATCATCGTCCGTAAAGACGGTACTTACACCGCCAAAGGAAAACCCGGTATGGATTATGTAATGATGGCCAGCGCCAAAGGTTATCTGAACAGGAAACAAACATTGTCTACAAGCAATGAAGAAAAAAGCCAGGTGTACTATGTCGATTTTTCCTTGCCTTCTATCAGTAAACCGGTATTAATCGAGAACATCTTTTATGATTTTGACCGTGCCACCCTGCGTCCGGAGTCCAAAGAAGCCTTAGACGATCTGATTAAGATGTTGGAAGATAATCCGAATGTGACTATCGAATTGGCTTCGCATACCGACAGAAAAGGCCCTGAGGCCTATAATCAGCAATTATCTCAACGGCGGGCACAATCGGTTGTGGATTATCTTATTGCCGGAGGCATTGAAAAAGACCGCCTCACAGCTGTAGGATACGGTAAACTCAAACCTAAAACCGTCAATAAAAAGATGCATGAGAAATATACTTTCCTTCCTGAAGAACAGATATTGGATGAAACCTTCATCCGCACATTGACACCTGAACAACAGGAAACTGCCGACCAGATTAACAGGAGAACGGAGTTTCAGGTATTGAGGACTACTTACGGGCTTTATTAAA
>JAVBMQ010000080.1:0-38586 GCA_031552335.1 Bacteroidales bacterium
AGTTGCCTGAGAAAGTTTTTTGTTTTTTACCAATTGTCGGGCAAGTTCAGCTGATGCAAAGAAATTAACTTCCATTAAGCTACGCATCCTATCAATATCATGATTCTGGAAAGGAAGTATCATCACGATTCCTGCCGAAAACACTACTCCATCAATATTATCAGATTGTTTTATGATTGCTTCAATTCCTTCTTTAGTGGTCAGATCAGCAACAATTACTGTGTGATATGTTCCTTCTAAACAAAAAAGTGTTTCGTTCAGGCGTTTTTCATTCCGACCTGTAATAATTAAATGAGCGCCCATTTTAGAACACTCAATAGCGATTGCTCTACCAATACCAGAAGATGCACCGGTTACTAAAATGGTTTTGTTTTCCAAAGAAAATGGATTATACATACCTTTTGCTTATATTTAGTTTAGAAAAACAGGGGTAAATATGAAACCCTGCGGAAACATATTATTAAATTTCTATTAATTCTGATACCACTATATTCTCAGTCTCAAAAGCAACAGTACCCCATGATAATCCAACTCCAAAACCACATGCCATAAGTTGTAATTTTTCATGGAATAATTGATTTTTCATTGCTGTAACCATTGTTAGTGGTATGGTTGCCGAACTGGTATTGCCAAAATCTTTCAATGAATAAGGAACTTTTTCTTGAGGAAGTTGAAGTTTTTTTCTGATTTTTTCATTTAAAAATTTATTGGCTTGATGGAAAACGAAGTAATCAATTTTCTTTGTGTCTAAAGAAAAGTGTTTAATTGTCTTATTGATTGTTTCCGGTACTTTTGTTATACCAAATGAAAAAACATCCATCCCGTCCAAAACAGTGTTCAGGCGATTCCGTTCTATTCCTGGCTCAATCTCTTCCATCCTAAAAGAATTAGCATTGGCAGGATTTCTGCCAGCCAAATATCCATCAGGGACATAAATAGCTTTGTGTCCTGAACCTTCTGTCCCCAAATGAAATTTGAACCCGCTTGCTCTTTCAGAAAACTCCAATGCAGTAACAGATCCGGCATCGCCAAATAAAGGATAAGTGCTTTTATCTTTAGGTGAACAACAGGCTAAGGTAATATCTCCCACTAATAGTAGACCTTTTTTCATATTTCCACTCGTTAATAAAGATGATAATGCGCTTAAACCATATACCCAACCGGAGCAACCCAAAGATATATCTAAAGTGTAACATTCCTCACTCAATCCTAAACGTTCTTGCAAAATACAAGAAGTTGCAGGCATAAAATAATCAGGAGTTTGTGTAACAATAATCAGGCAATCAATATCGTTTTTATTCCATGATAAATCGGATATAAGTTGCTCGGCAGCTGCAAAACAGAGGTCGGACGTGCATATACCTTTATTAGCTACTCTTCTTCGCTCAATTCCGGTTGATGCTATTAATTTCTCAGCTTCTTCTTTTTGCAAAAACGAAAGTGAAAATATTTCCTCTGACTTTTGAGGTACGCAGGCTGACAATCCGGCTATACGCACATTTTTTATTTCAATAAATGCCATTTCTACATTTTTGATTTTATAATATTATATAGATCCTCGATATTTGTAGCAGAGCGTATATCTATACCTTTAATTTTTACACCATATTCTTCATCGACCATTGCAATAATGCTCAGTGCCATTAATGAGGACCATTCTTCCAAATTCTTAAATTCAGTTGTGGCATTAAATTCAGTAACAGGTGTTTCATCAAATTGATTTGCAAAATGTTGAATAAAATTTGTTATATTCATAAGATTGTTATTGTTAGTTTAATAAATTTAATATATATTCTCGTTGTTTGAAATAAGAATCTCTTGTAATGTAGTATAACTGGTTTTCCACTTTTTCTTGATTTTCAATCAATTTATAACCAATCATTTTGTTATACATTGCAGCCTTTTTATTTGTTTTAAGAACATGAACATAGGTGCCATGTAATCTAAATAAATAAATAGTAAAATCTCCCATACACAATGATGCCCTAAATGGAATATCAGTATTTAAATATGAATCATCATAGATGAAAAGACCGGTTTCACCTTCTTTTTTGTCATAAGCAATCTCTTTTATATTGATTAGTCCTACTTCTTTCTTTTCAAATTCAATGATAAAATAATAATTATTGGGATTATTAATCCTTTCGAACCATTTTTGCTGCATTTCCTGTGTAATGTATTCCTTATACCACATATATTGAGATATTTTAGGATCATTACGCCATTGTCGTACCATTTCTATCTTCCTGCCAGTTAAAGGCTTCAGGCAAATTTCATAATTTTCTAATGCAATATTCAGTGTTTCTTCTATTAAATAAAGAGCTTTTTTGCTTCTTCTTGGGAACAGTAGTGAAAAAGATAACAAAAAAAGTTTTGACAATGTATAGCTCGATTTTCCTCTTCCTGAAATTTCACTGATTACATCAATTGTTGCAAAAGTATAATTTCCCTTTAAATTTAAGATAGAAAAAGCTTTGTTTTTATGATTTGCATAATATTCCTCTATCACTTCTCGTCCATAAATTGCATAATTGGCAATGGCTGGATCTGTTTTCTTTCCTTTTTTTAAAGATAGAATTTGATGAAAACTCCATGAGAGGAATTGCTTCCAATAGCTGTTTTTACGTTGAGTGCGTCTTGCCATTACAATATCGTAGCCCTCCTGTGATTTTGCCCATAGTTTTGGCAAATCTTCGGGCGAATCCTGTAAGTCGCAATCCATGATTACGATTTTTTCTCCAAAAGCATATTTCAATCCAGCGCTTATGGCTGGATGTTGCCCAAAGTTACGACTTAGATTAATTCCTTTTATTTGCTTATTATTTTGACAGAGACACTCTATTTTTTGCCACGAATTATCAGGAGAGGCATCATTTACTAAAATAATTTCGTAATTAGGGGTAATAGGCTGTAATGCATGTATCAACCTTCTGGTAAGGTCGTCAACCGTTTTTTCTCCAATATAAACAGGTACAACAATGGAAATTTTTTTCAAATAGGAATTCATTACAATGAGAAATCAACTGGTTTAAAATTAATTAGTTTGATGTTAGCAATTGTTATACACCTGTTTTTGCTACATTTCTTAACCCTTCCGCAATTACTTGAAATTTATACTCCCAAATTTATCCCACATGCTAAAGTTGAATTGAATACAAAATTTCTATTCAACAACGAAAAAGGTTACAAAGTTACCGAATTATTGATGATATTCGTATTTAAGCCAGGGATCTATAGTGTCTAATTCTGTTATTTTAATATATTATCATTAAAAATGAGCCTTAATAGTAATTAGGTTCAATAAATGACACTATTTTAGTAGAAGTAATTAAATATGATTTTTTTATATTATATTTGTATCTTTAATACCTGGTTTTTTATATGAGTAGTACAGTAAATGAAAGATTAATAGATTCTATCAGGCAGTATATTCCTGAAGGCAAAACTGTTGCCGGCGTATTGATGGAACTGCTTTCTTTGGGAAAGGAATCCACCTACAGGAGGATTCGGAGTGAAATCCCGTTTACAGTGGATGAGGTGGTTAAGATTTCCAATTGTTTCGGTATTTCAATTGATGATGTTATTGCTGATTCGGGAGTTGTTGCATCCAAGTGGGTTACACTGAATTTCAAGCAGTTTTATCAGCCGGCGAGCTATATAGAACAGCATTCTGAAAATTTGCATAATCTTATTAATATATTCAAGAGTATGCAATTTTATCCGAATGCGAGCTTACGGTTTGCATGTAACATTATGCCGCATACTTTTTTTGTTGGGTATAATAATTTATATAGACTTTGGCATTATAAATGGAATTACCTGATGAAAGGAGCGAGACATGATTTCGTTTTTTCGAATATGATTATACCAGATGAATTAATTGAACTTGAAAAAATTGCAAAAAAAGAATGCCGGAAGATACCTAAAACTACTTGCATTCTGGATAAAAATGTATTCAAGGATATAGTAGATGATATTCGTTTTTTTTCTTCTCAGCAACTGATATCTACAGCTGAATTGCAGAAATTAAAGTCGGAACTATTGGATTTAATACTCGAAATCGAAATAATGACCGAAACCGGATGTTTTAAATCTGGGGCTGAAATCATGATTTATTTGTCTAAACTTGTGATAGATTCCTGTTATTATTATGTAGAATGTAGTGATAGGAGTTATTGTTTCCAACAGATGTTCTGTATTGATAAGTTTGGTTTTTCTAATAGTGAGTTTTGCAAAAAACATAAGACGTGGATTGATTTATTGAAAAGGACTTCCATATTATTAACTCAAAACGGAGACAGGCAACGGTTTGATTTTTTTAAAGGCCAACGGGATTTAGTGAAAAACCTAATATAGATTTTCAGGACAAATTAACTTTGTAATAGTATCATGCAATTTTTCAATAAAATTTCTATTGGAAATTTATTACAATGGGAAATAAAATATATCTTTGCATTGTAATTTCCAATGGAAATATTTTCCTAAAGAATATAAATTAAGAATATGGATATGAAACATGTTATTATAGGAGGAGTCGCAGGAGGTGCAACGGCAGCTGCAAGAATACGCCGGGCTGACGAGTTCGCAGAAATTGTTATGTTTGAAAAGGGTAAATATATCTCATATGCTAATTGTGGGTTGCCTTACTATATTGGTGGTATAATTGCAGAACGAGAAAAGTTATTTTTGCAAACACCTGCTTCGTTTGCTACCCGCTTTAACATCGATGTGAGGGTCGAGAGTGAAGTCGTAGCAATTGACACACAGGAAAAGACGGTAACAATCCGCTGTCCGGACAGTTCTACTTATATAGAGAGCTACGACAAATTATTGCTTTCACCGGGAGCTTCACCCATTATCCCGCCGTTAAAAGGGATTGACAGCAAAGGAATTTTTACGCTTCGCAACGTGGAGGATACCGACCGGGTTAAGAACTACATCTCGTCTCATAAAATTGAAAACGCAGTGGTTGTGGGGGCGGGTTTTATCGGTCTGGAAATGGCTGAAAATCTACATGCGGCAGGAGCACATGTTTCGGTGGTCGAAATGGCTAATCAGGTAATGGCCCCTGTCGATTTCTCAATAGCTTCGCATGTTCACCAACATCTTCTACAAAAGGGTGTTTCACTTTTCCTTGAGCAGACTGTCGATCGTTTCGAACATAAAGGTGATAGAATTGATGTTTTTTTCAAAAGTGGTGAGTTGTTGACAACCGATATTGTTATTCTTTCAATTGGCGTTCGTCCCGAAACCACGCTTGCAAAGGCGGCAGGAATAAAAATCGGCGATGCCGGAGGCATTTGGGTGGACGACTATCTGGAAACATCAGTAAAAGATATTTATGCAGTCGGCGATGCTATTGAATTTCCTCATCCGTTGACAGGCAAATCATACCTCAACTATCTTGCCAATCCTGCTAACCGTCAAGGGCGTATTGTGGCGGATAACATGGTATTCGGAAATTCTACGAAATACGAGGGAGCCATTGCTACTTCGATTGCCAAAGTTTTTGATATGACTGTCGCTTCTACAGGACTGGCTGCAAAACGTCTTAAACAGATGGGAATCGAACATGCAAGTTCTACTACTCACTCTGCTTCGCATGCAGGTTATTATCCTGATGCACTGCCATTGACTATTAAACTCACTTTCGACTCCAAAAATGGGAAACTCTATGGTGCGCAAAGTGTGGGTTACGATGGTGTAGATAAACGTATTGACCAAATTGCATTGCTGATTAAGAAGGGCGGTACGATTTATGACCTGATGAAAGTGGAGCATGCTTATGCTCCGCCATTCTCGTCGGCCAAAGACCCGATCGCCATAGCCAGTTATGTAGCAAATAACATTGCCAGCGGTGCGATGCCGACCGTTTCGTGGCGTGATGTGGAAAATACCGACCATAACGAAATATTCCTGCTTGATGTCCGCACATCTGCTGAATATTCGTTTGGCTCGATTCCGGGAGCTGTGAATATTCCTCTCGATGAACTGCGTGACCGTTTGAACGAAATACCGACCAATAAATTTATATACGTTTTCTGTGCTGTAGGCCTTCGCGGTTACCTGGCACTGAAAATTCTCTCTGCAAGAGGCTTCAAAAACATAAAGAACCTTTCGGGTGGATATAAAACCTACTCAACAGCAATAGCACCCGTATTCAATCAGAAACTAAAAATTATGGAAGAAGATAAAACAGATATAGAAACACAAAGAATGACACAGGAAATAAAAACAATAAAAATAGATGCTTGCGGATTGCAATGCCCTGGTCCTATTCTGAAAATCAAGCAGGCCATAGATTCAATCAGAGAAGGTGAACGCATTGAGATGATGGCAACAGATGCAGGTTTT
Source organism: Bacteroidales bacterium (assembly GCA_031552335.1). GTDB lineage: Bacteria > Bacteroidota > Bacteroidia > Bacteroidales > Azobacteroidaceae > JAISFI01. The sequence continues at coordinate 6,355 of JAVBMQ010000080.1, forward strand.
GCCCGTGATGCCCAAGCGTGGTGTAACACTACTGGTAATATACTTATATCCAACTCAGAAGATAAGGGCAAATACACCGTTGTTATCGAGAAAGGTTTCTCCAAGGCGTGCAATATTGTAACTTCATGTGATGGTAAGGCCAAAACTCTGATTATGTTTAGCGACGATTTAGACAAAGCGCTTGCCACGTTCGTGCTTGCCAATGGTGCTGCTGCAACAGGACAAAAGACAACTATATTTTTTACATTCTGGGGATTGAATGTTATTAAAAAGGTTTCAAAGCCCAAAGTCAAAAAAGACATTTTCGGAAAAATGTTCGGGATAATGCTTCCATCAAGTTCCCTGAAATTGCATCTTTCAAAAATGAGTATGTTTGGAATCGGAGACAGGATGATGCGCCATATCATGAAACAAAAAGGAATTGATTCGCTCGAATCGCTGCGCCGGCAGGCAATCGACAATGGAGTAGAATTTATCGCCTGTCAAATGTCAATGGATGTGATGGGTGTGAAACGGGAAGAATTGCTGGATGAAGTAAGCGTTGGTGGTGTTGCAACATACATGGAGCGCGCCGAAAACGCTAATGTCAATCTGTTTATATAAAAGGGAAATGGTAATGAAATTATTGAAAAAATATTGGTTACATTGCTTGGAATAGTGTTGGAAGTGTTTACGGCCTTGCAGGAAATAGGAGCTAAACATTAAAAGAAAATCATATGGAAACATTATGTAAAATAAGAGATATTTATCGTGTAGTGGCAGTATTTGAATCGCAAATGGAAAAGACTCATAATCTTTGTTTAAATGAAGGTATGCTTTTATGCAGCCTGCTAAAAGCAGAAAGGCTTTCTTCGGGCGAGATTGCAGAAGTGTTAGGATTGGCAACTTCCAATGCTTCCAAAGTGATTAAATCTGTTGAAAATAAAAAATTGGTAGAACGTGTGTTGGGAGATGTCGATAAAAGGCAGATGTATTTCTTATTGACAGAGAAGGGGAAGCAGACTTTATCCAAAATAAAATGTGAGAAATTGGAAATACCCAAATTGCTTCAGACAATATTGGACATGAATGCATTTTGAAGAATTTTTACAGTAATCCGTCAACGGTCATCCAGTCCGAAATTTCAGGTATATAATACGCATTATTAACATCTCAAGATAATGAAACCTATTCGACTGTTATTGTAAACCCCACGCTGTGGGGCAGGTTGGTTGAATCGTCTGTTGGCGCTCATTTACTCAATCATTCGATATCCGAGAGATATAATCTTCATTACTGGCGAAAGGGTAATAATGAAATAGGTTTTATTCTCGAAAGAGGGAATAAGGTAATCGGACTGGAGGTAAAATGCGGCGCCAGTGCTGATAACGAAGGAATGGGAATATTTAATAAAAAATTTCATCCTGATAAAAAACTCATTGAATTTCAGGGACTTTCTTCATTTTTCTTATTTTCTTGGTGATCCACCTGGTGATTTGCCTGGGGTTCTACCGGTATGAGAAAATATCTTATTTTCAATGACTTACCAAATCTACTTTTTGAAAGTCCCCCTTTTTTACCTACCTGATTTTTGCGACATTTTACACTGGTTTATATGGGATCACATGCATTCCGATTTTTTCAGTCCAATGAAACCCTGTATCCGTGTATTTACCAACCGGATTGAGTTTGAAAATCCGGGGAGCATTTCCCCCGTCCGGTAGAAAAATTATTGCGGGAAGATGTTTCCATTCCCCGGAATCCAGTGATTGCCAAATTGTGTCGTTATGCCAAATTTTGCGAAAACGCAGGATATGGTTTTGATAAGATGTTGGTATGGAAGAAAGAAACCAACCGAGAAGTCCATTTTGAGAGCCGGATCGATATGGCAAAGGTAACGTTTATGCTGCGGGATGGAAAAGTGGATGTCTCAGGTGGTCAAACCGGACAGGAGTCAGACAGAAACCGAGCAGAAGAAAATCAAAGTACAGAGAACTTAATTTTGGAAATACTAAAGAACAATCCTTCAGCTTCGCGCTCTGAAATCTCAAAAAAACTTGAAAATATTTCTTCAGGAGGCGTAAGCCACTATCTTGAGAAAATGAAACCCAATAATGTTATCTGGAGGGAAGGTGCTGACAGAGGAGGTAAATGGATAATAATTAATCCTAAAACAGAAAAATAAGTAAAGTGTATATTTTAACTGATTGAATTTATGAGGTTCTTTTTGAATATTTTATGGTTGATTTTTGGAGGGCTGTTAACCAACATCGGATACGTAATCGCCAGTTTATTTTTAATGATTACCATTTTTGGAATATCTTTTGGATTTCAAATATTGAAATTAGCCGGATTGACCTTTTTTATAGAGAAGTCATTTAGACTTTTTTCGTTTATAAATTTTCTTTAGCAATATCACAATGAAAGCAATGTAATTGAAAGATTTCCAGCTCGGTAGTAAAATCAAACCGATTGAGTATGGTTCTAAAACTGTCCATCCAGGCATTAGTCCTTTCAATACCGTATCTTTCTCTATAAAGTGTATCATCCAATAAATAATCATCAGAATCAGCGCCATTGCGTTTCTCTCCTGATAAGCAACCTCCTCGCCGCCGCGAAGAGCCGGGGTATGACTCCCATCTATATCTGCACTGGATAAATCTAATATTGTCCGGTATTTATCCAGTAAGGATATCCAATTTTGTTCCCAACTGCCATCCTTACACCATTTGCGAAAATGCCAATAAACGGCCTGATAACTTAACACTTATTGGTAAACAAACTTTTAACCGGCAACATATGCCACTGACAGCCTGTTTTCAACTTGTAAAGGATACCATTCACTATTTCTGTCAAAGAGCTTTGAGTAATATAGCCTCTTTGGGCTTTCGATAAATAGGGGATAATTTTCCGATTTATCGTATCTTTGTCGAGTACATAGTACATGAGAAGGGGATTAATTTTGTTTGTTTTGCTGATAACAAAACGTTCCCTTCTCCTTTTTAGTATTTAAAATTCAAAAAAGTCTAAATGACTTCAAAATGAGTAAAATATAAATAGCACCTTGAATTAATTAAATGAAAACACAATTAAAGTACATAGAACTAAAATCAGGTTATTCAGATGATGGACCTGCTTGGATTGGAATAGTGGAGTTTTCTAAATCAGGGAAAACAGTTTATTTTAATGGTCATGCTTTCAAAGGAAATGGTCATGGCTATGCCAGAGATATAGAAACCAGAGAATTGTACTGGATAAGCGGAATAAAAAAAGATGGGTTAGACCGCCATTGGGCAGGTAACGGAAAAATAATGATTGATAGGGAATCTGTTAATGAATACCTGAAAATAACAGGTTCTTCTAATCTTGATTTGAAAAAATTTGAATTGGTTGATATTGAAAAAACAGATAAACAACGATTTGTTGATATTGAGAATGCTAAAATGGATGCAATAGATATTGAAGATAAATATTTGGATATTAATGAGTTTCACATTGAAGAGCTTAAAGATTTTATCGTAAGAATAAAACAAATAGAAAGTTATACAAATAATAAAAATGGTAAGAAATTCATAACTATAAAAAGGCTTGAAGCAGAAAAACGACTGGAAACTTTATCAAGATAAAGAAATCTAGTTAAAAGAATACATGCCATGATTAACAATCAGCAAAGAATAGCCATAGTAACCGGAGGAGCACACGGAATCGGAAAAGGAATTGTGTTGAAACTCTTGGCAGAACAATGCATCGTCATTGTTTTAGATTCTAATACCGAATACTTGTCGATATTAGAATCTGAGTATAACGATTTAATAGATAAAACGGTAAGATTATTTAGTTGCGATGTTGGAGATCCGGATGAAGTACAAAAAATGGTAAACAAAATAATCCATTTGTACAGCAAGATCGACTATCTGGTAAACAATGCAGGTATAAGTAAATTTGAACCTATTGAAACCCTGTCTGTTGAAAGCTGGAACAGGATTCTATCTGTTAATCTCAGCAGTATTTTTTATCTGGTAAAAGCATCATTGCCTTTTTTAAGTGAAAAATCAGCCATTGTTAACATCGCTTCCACCCGGGCATTGATGTCAGAACTCAATGGAGAAGCATATGGAGCTACTAAAGGAGGTATTCTTGCATTAACTCATGCTTTATCTATTAGCCTGGGACCCAAAACAAGGGTAAATTGCATTTCTCCCGGCTGGATAGAAGTCAATAATTATGAAGAATTATCGGAAGCCGACCACTTGCAGCATCCTGTGGGAAGAGTGGGGATGTTGGAAGATATTGCAGAAACGGCATGGTTTTTATTGAGCGACAAAGCCTCTTTCATCACCGGACAAAATATCGTCGTTGATGGAGGAATGACTAAGAAGATGATTTACATTTAAAATGTTTAAGCGATATGAAACAAATAGAGAAATTCTCTGAAAATAGAAATTATACCGCAGTAAACATTGGTAACCAGAACGAGTTGAGTGGATATTCCTTTATTTATCCCAAAATGGGACAAGAGGTCACAGGAAAAGTATTCGTCAAAGAAGCAACAAAAGCGACAGGGACGGAGATTTCATTTACGACTCTTCCTCCTCCGAACAGAATTACCTTATTTCCATTTTCACAATAAAGAAGAAGAAACATATATCATTCTGAAAGGTTCAGGATATTATCAGGTGGATGATGATTGTTTCCCAATTACTGAAGGTAGTGTGATATGGGTTGCTCCACAGGGAATAAGGGGACTTTGCAATACTTCCGATGAAACAATGGTGTATATCTGTATTCAAGCCAAAGAAAATTCATTAGAAGAACATACGACAGATGAAGCCAGAACCTGCAACGGATTTTGCCATAGAAGTTGATGGGAAAGCTGTCGGAGGAATCGGTATCGTCCTGCAATCAGATGTTGAAAAAATTACAGTAGAAATGGGTTATTGGCTCGGAGAAGACTATTGGGATAAAGGAATTATGACCCAAGTGGTAAAAGAAATGACCACCTATGTGTTTGAAAATTTTCCTGTTCACAAAATATTTGCTCTGGTATTTGATTTTAATGTTGGTTCTCAAAAAGTATTTGAAAAAGCAGGATTTGAACGGGAAGCCATATTAAAGCAGGCAGCGATAAAAAATGAGAAGATTATAGATTTGTACCATTACAGTTTGATAAAATAGTGGTTTTATAAAAAGTAAAAAATATTATGTGCATAATCCGGAGCATACCCACCCAGTTTTTGGCATCTAAGGGATTGTTTTTAACCCACTTTTCACTCCATCAGATTAAAAGTCTGTGTAAATCAATCAAATCAAATTTTTCAAACACCGATTGCGCCCACTCTGAAAAGAATGGGCATACTCTTTTCAGAGGCATTGATTTGAAAACAGGCGAACAAATCTTTTATAGGAACCTTGGTGGGCAAACTGTGAACATCGGTGAATTTCTTGGAGTCATTGCTGCCATAAAATACATTATCGAAAACGATTATCATCCCAAAGTTATCTATACAGACAGCATCACCGCTTTAACTTGGTTTAATAATAAGAAAACAGCATCAAAGAAAAGAAACTTCGAATTAAAAAAAGCCGAAGTTTTTTTGAAAGTAGTGGCAGCAGAAGTCGACAAAATTCAGGTTATCCATTGGGATAATGATGTGTGGGGAGAAATTCCTGCGGATTTTGGAAATAAATGATAATCAAAATTATGAAATAAGAAAAACCGAACTCAATCAATATGGCAATTTACTTGAAAAAGAATACCACATAAAAGCACTTGCCGAATTTCTATAGTATCATTGCCGAATTTGAGACCCTCAATCTATTTTTTTATAAAGATATTTGTACCGTGAGTTGTTTGTAAAATGCATTGATAAAAATGCAAAATTTTAGTTGAAAAATAACAACCAAATATATCAATTTACACATGAAGAAAAATATTTTCACATTGCTGGGTATACTGATTTACATCAATACCTTTCCAAACAGCAACGATGGTTCTTTAACAAAAGCTGATTATGTCAATCCGTTGATTGGTACAGCTCAAGCGACAGATGGAGGTGTTCTTCCTTCTGTTGTTCTTCCGTTCGGGAAAACACATTTTTCACCGATGACCAATCAGAACCATATCGGTTGTCCGCCGTATTATTATGAACAAAAGCAGTTGATTGGCTTTATCGCTTCACATCAGTCTGCGGTGTGGATGGGCGATTTTGGAGATATTGTTGTATTTCCTGCCAATGGAGAACCTGATGAAAATGAAGATAATCGCAAATTGAAATTAAATCATGCCAATGAACTGTCGCGACCATTCATTTATACCGCCGAATTGGAAACATTCGACAATACACCTGCTATTCAAGCCGAAATAACGGGATTGGCCAATTCGGGTATTTTTCGTTTTGCTTATGAAAAAAATCAACTTCCGGGACTTTGGGTGGAGGTAAGCCGCGAAAAAACAGCGTCGGGGTATGTGGTTATTGATACCATACAAAATATTGTTTACGGCTACAATCCAGACAGACAGGATGCTCATCTGGGTCCGCCGCTGCAAAATTTCAAGTGCCATTTTATAATGAAGTTCAACAAGAAAATCAAACAATACGGCACATGGGATAACAACATTAAGAACCCCCGGAAAACGGTTCAGTTTGGCGAACATATCGGCGTGTATCTGACATTCGACTCTGATGATGATAATCAGTTAGAAGTACGCTTTTCCAATTCATTTATAGATAAACAACAGGCTGTTGACAATATGAACAGGGAAATAGGCAACCGTTCTTTCGAAACAATCTGTGCGGAAAATAAACGTCAATGGAATGATCTGTTACAACGGGTGGAAGTTGAAGGAGTTTCCGATTCCACTAAAACTATTGTTTATACCGCATTATACCACACAATGCTCTTTCCCCGTATTTTCTCGGAATATGGAAGATACTACAGTGCATTTGATGACAAGATACATTCCGGAGAGCAGTATAACACTTATTCTTTGTGGGATACATTCAGGGCGCAGCATCCTTTGCTGATTCTAACAGCCCCCGAACGGGTAAATCCTATGATTAACTCATTACTGAATATGTACAAGGAAGGTGGTTGGTTGCCCAAGTGGCCGAATCCGACCTATACTTCCATTATGATTGGGTCGCATGCGGATGCGGTAATTACAGATGCGTATGTCAAAGGATTCCGGGGATATGATGTTAATTTAGCATACGAAGCCGTGCGGAAAGATGCTTTTCAACCTCCTTATGGAGATTCGGGCGGCGACCAATTCTACATCGGCGACACATGGAACAATGCCAAACCGTCTTTTCGTCCGGGAGACGCAGGCAATTACTGGTGGGACAGAGCGTATTGGAATGGCGGATACGAAGCCCGTGGTGGCTTGACCTGGTATATGAAATATAAGTATGTCCCGATAGATTATACGGCGGAAAGTGTCAGCCGTACCGTGGAATTTGGTATTGATGATTATTGTATTGCCCAAATGGCAAAAGACATGGGAAAAATGGATGATTATAACATTTTGATGGAACGCAGCCGGTATTACAAAAATCTGTACAATCCTGAAACAAAAAAACTAGCTCCACGCTATCGCGACGGACGTTGGTATACTGATAATCCGGAATGGGGATTTACCGAAGGCTCATCCTGGACTTATCTGTTCGGGGCAATGCACGATGTTCCCGGAATGATAGAAATGATGGGAGGAAAGAAAGCTTTCTCCGAAATGTTGGACAAAAACTTTAAGGAAAACCATTACAGGCATGATAATGAACCGGGGCATCATTACATCTATTTGTATAACTGGACAAATGAAGCATACAAAACACAAGAATTAGCCAGGTTACATTCTACAAAAAATTATACTACTAATCCGGCTTATGGAATTAATGGTAATGATGATTTAGGCCAGATGTCAGCCTGGTATCTTTTTACCTGTATGGGATTTTATCCTGTATCTCCTGCCAGCGGAGAATATGCAATCGGCGCTCCGCAATTTCCTAAAATGACTATCAACATGGGAGGAGATACTTCTAAAAAACTAATTGTAGAAGCTAAAAATCTCTCCGAAAAGAACAAATATGTAAAAAAAGTGACTGTAAACGGAAAAATATTACAACAACCATTCTTGAAACATAGCGATATTGCCAACGGAGCAACCATTGTTTTTGAGATGACAGATAAACCTGCTGCATTCGGCAATAAACCCTTGAAATAAAAAAGTTAACATAATAAATAATTAATATGATGAAAAAGAGATTGTTATTATTGGTTTTGTCCTGTATGAGTATGTATTCGGTAGCACAAGTATCATTTGGTGAACCCGAAAAACAACGAGTTATTTGACCCAAATGGAAAGCTGTGGCAAAAAATACAAAGCAAATTCAGATTGCATCAAAACAAAACTTTATGATGCAATTCTTACAGGAAATCTGAACCAATCAGTGGAAGTAACTAACGAACTTATAGCAAAAGGGATGGATGCCCAGGAAATCATCAATAACTACATGGTAAAAGGAATGGAAGAAATCGGAGCCCGATTTGAAGTAGGAAAAGCCTTTGTTCCAAACCTTTTGATGAGCGCCAGAGCCATGAAAGGTTCGTTGGAAATCCTAAAGCCTTTATTGAAAGGAGATTCAAGCAGCTCGGCAGGGACTATAGTCATAGGAACAGTCAAAGGAGACCTGCATGATATCGGAAAAAATTTGGTCAGTTCCATGTTTGAAGGTTGTGGATTTGAAGTCATTAACATTGGCATTGATGTTTCTTTCGAACAATTTATAGAAGCTGTTCGCAAGCATAATGCAGATATCGTATGCATGTCGGCCTTACTTACTACAACAATGAATTATATGAAAGAAGTTATTGATGCGATAAATGCATCTGACTTGAATGGTAAAGTAAAAGTAATGGTTGGCGGAGCTCCCGTGAATCAAAATTTTGCCAATCATATTGGTGCGGATGCTTACAGTGACAATGCTAATTCGGCTGTTTCTGTTGCAAAAGCATTGTTAGCTTCTTAATTTATTTGTATATATTTGTTTGTTATTTCTTATCAAATCAAAAAAATAAGAACGGTTTTAAACTATATGAAACGTATCCTGATTTTATTTTTTCTGTTGGTGAATGTCTGCTTACTACATTCTCAATACCTGAATGTTAAAAAAATCGGTATTGAAAAAGGCTTATCCAATAATTTTATCATGAGTATTACTCAGGATAACCAAGGATATATGTGGTTTGCGACGGAATCGGGATTAAACAGGTTTGACGGGGAAACATTCAGGGTTTTCAAAAAAATATCGGAAGATCCGAACAGCTTAGGAGGTAATGAACTGAATAAAATTTATCATAACAATGGCATTATCTGGATTGCAACACAACGTTCGGGATTAAATGCGTTTGATTGCAATAATATGTCTTTTACACGATATACTCATAATCCTAATAATTCCAAAACTATCTGTGATAACGGTGTTACCGACGTATCTCCGGCTGCCGACGGAAATCTTTGGATATCAAGTTATAATCAAGGTTTTGATTATTTCAATAAAGAAACAAAGGAGTTTTTCCATTACAACAGAAACAATGTTACCGGTCTTCCAAGTAACAGAGTTCTGACCATCAAAGATGATATGAAAGGAAAAGTGTATTTAGGACATGAATCTGATGGACTTAGTATCGTTGATATCAAAAAAAGGATAACTCTTAATTTCAGGCATAACCCAACTGACAAAAATTCTCTTCCCGGAAACGAAATAAAATCCTTGTTTATTGACTCAAACGGGAATGTATGGATTGGAACCAATAACGGGTTGAGTTTATTTAATCCCGATACTCAGACGTTTTCTACATTCAAACACAATCCTAAGAACCCAAATTCTTTACTTGCAAATAATATTTTTGATATTCGTGTAACCAACGACAACAGACTTTGGTTGTGTTCCGAAAATGGCGGTGTCAGTATTCTGGACTTGAAACAGGCTATGTTCATGATACCTGAAAATGCTGTTTTTAATAATATTTCTTATAAAGATAATGAACAGGGGCTTTCCAATGCAACCATTCGCTGTGTATTTGAAGATTCATCCAATAATATATGGTTAGCTTCGTATGGCGGGGGAATCAATTTTATCAATAATGAAGGATATTATTTTAACCGTTGGACATATTCTCCTATACCGAATACTCCAAATAGCCTCAGTAACAAAACGGCGTGGGGAATGTGCATTGACAAAAAGCAGCGGATATGGATTGGAACCGATGGCGGAGGAATTGACTTATTTGAACAGGGAGGAAAGATTCGGAATTTTTCGGATAACACAAGCAACCTGAGCAGTAATGCAGTGTTGTCGGCCCTTTGCGATTCATACGGTAATCTTTGGTTTGGAACTTATAAAGGCGGATTGAATTATCTGGAACAAAATAATAACAGCATTCGGCAAGTTTCGATTATTCCCGAAGGAAAAATCGACATCAGGTGTCTGTATGAAGATAATCAACAAAATTTATTGGTAGGAAATACACAGGGGATTTACTGTTTAAATCTGAACAATAAACAATCAAAACTTATAGAACTGCAACATAGTAAAGATGTTAGAAGCATCTTACAAGACAAAAAAGGGAATTATTGGATAGGCAGTTATGGAAACGGTATAGGTATTTATGATAAAGACTTTGATCTTCTGAAAATTATCAATGATAAATCCGGATTTTTATCCAACACTATTAATCATTTATTACAGACATCCAATCAGACCATATTGACTGCAACGGGAGAGGGATTGGTCATTTTTTCTGATGGAAATTTTAGTAATTTCCGGACTTTACTGCAAAAAGACGGATTGGCTGACAATACCATTAAAGCCATAGCTGAGGACGGCAATGGTTATGTTTGGGTTAGCACCAATGCCGGCATCAGTAAAATAAATCTGAAAGATAACGCTGTCATTAATTACAATCATCTGGATGGTGTTCCGATGGGTGATTTTATGAGCGGTTCCGTGGCACAAAGCAATGATGGCACAATATACTTTGGTTCACAAAATGGAGTGTGTTATTTTAATCCTCAGACAGAACCAAATATATCGGTAAAATTGCATCCGGTAATTTCGGGGTTCAGTATTCTTGAAAGACAGATTTCAGGAATTGAACTTCCTTCGGAAATCAATATAAACAACTCAATCAAATTAAATCACAGTCAAAATACCTTTAAAATATTATTCAATGAATCCAATTATGCGTTGAATGAAAAAGTTGAATTTGCGTACAGACTGAAAGGATTTGATGACAATTGGTATGTAATAAACGGAGAAAAATCGGTTATCTTCCGTAATTTATCTCCGGGAGAATATGTGTTTGAATTAAAGTCCCGGATACGGAACAGCCAATGGCAGAAAGAACAGACATCTTTAATCATTGAGATAGCCCCTCCTTTTTGGCGGACATGGTGGGCTGAATCTATCTATGTATTGCTTGCTTTGGCTTTTATATTTTACATGATTCATTTATATAAACAGAAATTGAAACGAAAAAGTTTATCATATCTGGATAAAGAAAATCTGAAAAACGAAAAAGAATTAAATAATGAAAAACTGAGATTTTACACCAATGTTACTCATGAACTGCGAACTCCGTTAACACTGATATTAGGCCCGTTGGAAGATATGTTATCCGACCGGGCATTTCCACAAACTTATCTAAAGATGGTATTGCAAATCCGGAAAAGCGCCAACAAGTTATTGGCATTGGTTAATCAGATATTGGAATTCAGAAAAATAGAATCCCAAAACAAAAAACTTTGTGTCGTAACCGATAACATTTCTTTTTTATTGGCTGAAATTGGCAGTAAATATGCCGACTATATTAATAGTAAAAATATTGAATTCAATCTTTTGATAGAAGAAAACATGGTATTGACCTATGACCCGGAAGTCATAACGACAATGATAGACAATCTTTTATCGAATGCAATCAAATACACTTCCCAAGGGAAAATAGAGTTTAAAGCTTCCAAAATAATGTCAGGTATTGAAAATTATGTCGAAATTGAAGTAAAAGATACAGGTAAAGGAATTTCCGCCGAATCGCTTCCGAAAATATTTGAACGGTATTTTCAAGAAAATGGTGATGATAATACGACTTCCGGGACCGGGATTGGATTAGCATTGGTAGAAAGTCTGGCAAAACTGCATGAAATCGAAATTTCTGTTAATAGTGATTTGAATAAAGGTTCTTCATTCAAATTAAAATTGAAAACAAATTACGATTATCCTGATGCTATACGCTTAAGAAACGAGAATGAAGAAAATATACAAGGAAATGCATTGGAAGGTGTTGATAGTAAAGAAAACAAAACACTGGTACTTATCATTGAAGACAATGAAGATATTCAAAAATACATCAAATCATCTTTACCTTCATCTTGTAAGGCAGTTTTAGCATCCAATGGGAAGGTTGGAATAAATGAAGCATTTACCCATATACCCGATATTATCATCAGTGATGTGATGATGCCTGAAGTCGATGGTTTTGAATTGTGCCGAATCTTGAAAGAAGACCTTAGAACAAGCCATATTCCCATCATTTTGCTTACGGCAAAAGATTCCTTGTTGGACAAAACCAAAGGTTATTCTCTCGGAGCAGACTCGTACATAACTAAACCATTCAGCAGTAAATTATTAAACAGCAGAATAAGCAATCTGATTGAAGCCAAACAAAAAATATTCAAGATAGTAGCTCAAAGTGCAGGGAATAAACGGGATGAATATATTGAATCATTAAGTCAATTGGATAATGAATTTATTAAAGAAGTAAATCAAATCATTCATCAACATATAGACTCTGAAAAAATAGATATTGCATTTATTGCAGACCAGATGAATATGAGCCATTCTTCATTTTATAGAAAAATAAAAGCACTGACAGGCTCAACTGCTAACGAATTTTTACGTAAAGTTAAAATAAGATATGCAGAACAATTGCTTCTTACCGGCCGATATACAATATCAGAAGTTGCATATTCTGTAGGAATGAGCAGTATGACTTATTTCAGGCAATGCTTTAAAGATGAATTTGGTATTTCTCCATCCGAATATCTGAGAAAAATGAAACCGGAAAGAGAAGAATAGAGTAAAAACGTATATTTTATCTTGTAAATGATTATCTGTCTGAAATAAAATGAGTAATATTTTTGCATATATGAAATTTATTCATACATTTGCTGTGTGATTAACCGGTTAAGCAAATGAGTGTTTCAATAAAAGAGATTGCACAGGCATTAAATCTATCCAAGGCTACCGTTTCTTGGGTGCTTTCCGGGCAGGGTAAAGCCAAAAGGGTAAGTGAGGCCAGGATTAAACAAGTGCAACAATATGCCGAAGAAGTCAACTATCGTCCGAATCATTTGGCGAGAAGTCTTTCCACAGGTATTACAAACACAATAGGGTTAATTATACCTTCAATCGGAGACACTTTTTTTGCACAAATGGCTCAGTCTATTGAGGCTGAAGCAGAGAAACATAACTACGTTCTGACGATTTGCAGTTCCAGAGGAGACGGTAAACGTGAAGCGGAACTTATACAAATGTTGAGAGATAAACAAGTTGACGGATTGATAATTGTTCCTTCGGAAAAAACATTGACAGGAATAAATTTATTACTGAAAGATAATTTTCCTTTCGTTTTGATAGACCGTTATTTTCCGCAACTTAAAACAAATTATATAGTTGTTGATGATACTATCGGTTGTTACCACCTGACAGAATCCCTGATTCATAAAGGCTGTCGTAAAATTGCTTATATAACAACGGATACGCACTTGCGCGTAATGGAATTGAGATATAACGGGTATATAAATGCATTGAAGGATAACAACCTCTGTTTTAACGAAGACTTATATGTTGAAATGGAAAAAAATAATCATCTCAAAGAAATTGATGAAAAAATAGGTAATCTTTTGAATAACGTTTCCGACATAGATGGCATTGTATTTTCTACCCATTATCTGGCAATGGGAGTTATTCATTATCTGGTACAGAAAAAAATACCCTATCAAAATCAGATTCAGATAGCCAGTTTCCATTCAAATACTGCATTGGAAATATTGGTTCCGGATATAGCCATAGCCCGTATCCCGATTGAGGAAATGGGTGTTAGAGCAGTTGATACTCTATTGAGTAATATAAAACAACCGGAGATGGCAAAAAAAGAGATGACATTAGATATCATTTACGAACGGTTATAATTTTTTTGCCTTATTGCTTAACCGATTCAGCAATGTTTAATCGTTCAATTTGATATTAAAATACAAAGAAAACAGAATTACATGTAATCAAAATAGAGAGAATACATTTTTTTATTAATTAATTTTATTTATCATGAAAACAAAATTACTTCTAGGGTTATTGCTCATTGGGGGCATGACAAGTGTAAACGCACAAACACAAATTGCAGATTTTGAAAGTGGTTCATTTGGAGAAAACGGACTACTGGAAGGTTCTTTTTCATCTTGTTACATTGACGGAAATGCAATTGAATCATTCGAAATTGTTGCCAATCCTGAAACAACCGGATTGAATACCTCATCCAAAGTATTGAAGGTGGTTAATAAGAGTGGAGAAGGACTTGACTGGTGGGGTGGCTTAACAATGATACTTGAGGCTCCTATTACTGCAGATGCGCAGAATCGTTATTTGCATATTATGGTGAAATGTCAAAACGTAGGAAACCTTCAAAACTTTCATTTTAATCTGTACCCGATGGAAGGTGAGGTATGGACTGATGGATTTGCGTTGGCAAATGCACAGGATAAATGGTTTGATTATGTGATAGACTTACAAAATAGAGCCGATATTTTAAGGGCGCTTCGTTTCCAAGCCCGTCCTGACAATGTAAATAATCAAGGCAATACACTATATATCGATGATATAATTCTAAGCGGTGACTCAAATCCAAGAGAAGCTGCTATTGAGCCTACAGGTGTCATTGCCGATTTTGAAGATGGAACATTGAATGCTTTCGAAGAATGTGTTATTGAAGGCGATGGGGTCACTTCATTTGAAGTTGTAGATAATCCGGAAACAGCAGGGTTGAATACTTCCGGCAAAGCATTGAAAGTAATCAATGGCAATGGTGAAGATTGGGGTGGTTTAAAAATGAAACTTGCAGAACCAATTGTTGCGAGTGAAAATCGCTATATCCATATTATGATGAAATTTGAAAACATTGGTATCCAAAATTTCCACTTTGCCGTATTCTCAAATACAATAGAAAAATGGTCGTTGTTAACAAATGCTCGATCTGAGTGGTTTGATTATGTTATTGATCTGAATGATGTTGAAGGTACAGCAATAGACAGTGTTGTATCGCTTCGTTATTTGCCGCGTTCTGCCAATTATACTAACCCGGGTAATGTGGTACATATCGATGAAATTATTGTAAATAACGATCCTACTCCAAGAGGAGGCTACAATCATATTGATGTAGCAGGTACAATTGCTGATTTTAATGATGGTACTCTTAATAAGCTGACTTGTATAGATGATGGAGGCGGTGTTGCTTCGTTTGAAGTAGCAGACAATCCTGATGCATCAGGCATAAATGCATCTTCAAAAGCATTGAAGTTTGTTACACCTTCAACTTCTGGTGAATGGTGGCCTGGTTTATTGATAACATTCCCTAAACCGGTAGTTGTAAACGATGATACACGTTATTTACATATCATGACGTATGCCGAATCTGATGATCAAACGTATGAACTTGCAATAAATCTTACCAATCAACATTATTTAGGACAAGCCGGTGTGGCGGCTGGCTGGAAGGACTATGTAATTGATCTTGGCGCATATATGGGGCAAAAACTTGCAGGATTCCGTCATTGTACACGTATAGACGGGGCGAGTAATTTGAACAAGACAAGATATATAGATGAAATAGCCGTTAGTGCAGATCCAACTCCCCGCACTTCCGGCGTAACATCTGTTCCCGAAAATACAGTACAAACAGCTACTATTTTCAATTCCTCAAACGGAATCACTATCCAAGGCACAGAAGGTAAATTTGAAATTTACAATGTAAGCGGTATGTTGGTACAAACAGGTATTGCTACAGGTGATACACAAGTGAACCTGCTTAAAGGTTTCTACATTGTGAAGGTTGGTTCAACATCTTATAAAGTAAGTGTAAGATAATTACAATAATCAGTGAGATAAGTACTTAATGAAGAGGCTTTTAATTATAGCGATTATATTCGGATGTATCAGTTGTACTGACAGCAAGGAAAATCTGGTACACTATGTAAATCCATTGGTCGGAACTCAAATATGGCAAAACAGTGTGGCTGTGGCCGGACATGAAGACCCTTCGGGTTTTACTTTCCCCGGAGTTACGGTTCCGTTCGGTATGACAGAATGGACTGCTCATACCATAGAGAACAGGAATCTTGTAACTCATAATACCAACCGGGTACCTTATTGGTATAATCATCCATATATAACCGGATTAATGGGAACACACTACCCCAGCGGTGCTGTGATGTATGATTACGGAGCCGTTGAGTTAATGCCTGTGGTCGGCAAGCTTCTGTATCGTCCGGAAGAAAGAGCTTCTTCATTCAGTCACGACAAAGAAATCGCTAAACCTGATTATTACAGTATTTTTCTTGATGACTATAAAGTGCAGGCAGAAATGTCTGCACTGCATAGTTCATCCATTGTGAATGTAACATTCCCTGCTTCAGACAGTTCGTTTGTGATTATAGATGCCTACCCTACTCCCTTTACTGCCGGAGTACCTGCTTCTGTAAATATTGACCCCGACAAAAAAGAAATCAGCGGAAGAAGTGTAATGTCGGCCAGAGGATACAGGGAAAGCGGCTATTTTGTGATTCGTTTTGATAAAGACTTCGATGGATACGGCACATTTAACCTGAGCCAAACTTATCCCGAAGTAATAGAATCTAAATTCCTGTTTACAGAGGAAAACGGAAAAAAAGTAAACGGATTAACGGGAGTTTATACGCAGGATTCTCCTGTTTACGGAAAATTGAAGCAGGTTAAAATCGACCCGGTGGTTGATTTCAATTGGGATTGGTATAAGCCTGCCGATGATTTTGAATTTAATGATTATCAGATTACATGGACCGGAAAACTGGTTCCGCCTGTAAGTGGAGAATATACATTGGGACTTCATTCTGATGATGGAGCGAGGGTATATATTAATAATAAATTAGTGATAGATAACTGGACATCCCGCGATTTCAGTATCTATCCTATCCGCTCTGAGGTTTCCTTAGAAGCAAATAAAGAATATGATATCAGAGTGGAATATTTCCAGATAAGCGGAGGCTCTAAAATAAGGCTGAGCTGGATTATCCCCGATGAAAGAGCAAAAAAAGAAGTAGATTGGAAAAATAAAACATTGGAAAGTTCCACTAAAATGGGCGCATTTATCCATTTCCGTACTTCGGAGGGAGAAGTTATTACAGCTACTGTCGGAACTTCTTTTATCAGCATCGAACAAGCGCGTGAAAATCTCGAACGAGAAATAGGAACCAAAAAATTATCCGAAGTAAGAAAAGGAAATGCGGCTCAATGGGAAAAAGAACTTGCATTAATCGAACTTCCCGAAGCATCCGAAGAAGACAAAACGGTTTTCTATACCGCTATGTACCATTCCATGCTTGTACCCCGGAATCTTACGGAAAACGGTCGCTACAGAAGTCCGTTCGACGGAAAAGTACATGACGGGGAAAGTTACACAGATTATTCCCTTTGGGATACCTTCCGGGCGACACACCCATTGTACGTATTACTCAAACCCGAATTTTCAGGACGTCTGATTACAGGTTTGCTTCATGCTTATGACGAAGGCGGCTGGATGCCGAAATGGCCCAATCCCGGATATACCAATTGTATGATGGGAACTCATGGCGATGCGGTTATTGCTGATGCTTATGTAAAAGGCGTAACTAATTTCGATATTGAAAAAGCCAAACAAGCCCTGTTGAAAAATGCGTATCAGAAAGGAAACTATATGGCATGGGGACGTTTGGGTATATTGGCTTATATTCAATACGGTTATGTTCCCATCGATCTTTTCCCTGAATCGGTAGCACGTACCATGGAATTTGCTTATGATGATTATTGTATCGCTCAGTTTCTTAACAAAAAAGGCGATAAAGAAGAAGCAAAAGAATTATATCGCCGCAGCGACTTTTTCAAAAACGTGCTCGACCCCGAAACAAAGTTAGTCCGGGGACGTGAAAAAGATGGTTCCTGGGCGCATCCTGATGATTATGCAATCAGTATCTGGAGTGGTTACAACAAAAGAGGCGTTGACAGCTACCGGATGAATTACACCCTTTTTGCTCCGCAAAATGTTTCTGCCCTTATGGAATTTTTGGGTGGAGCCGATTCATTGGCTATCCTTCTTGACCGGCTGTTTGACGAAGGCCGGTATTATGTAGGCGATGAATTTTCCATGCATGCTCCCTATATGTATAATGCATGTAAAAAACCGTGGTTGACACAGAAGCGGGTGAGCGACATTGTAAAAAATTACTATTTGCCTGTTCCCAGCGGACTTCCCGGCAATGATGATTGCGGACAACTTAGTTCATGGTACCTGTTTTCGGCAATGGGATTCTACCCAATGTGCCCCGGAAGCGATGAATACCAGATAGGAACTCCGGCAATGAATAAGGTAATTATCAATCTTGCAAATGGTAAGAAATTTTTAATAATAACTGAGAATTTCAGCAAAGAAAATATCTATATACAGTCGCTGACTCTTAATGGCAAAGCGTATAAATCAACGTCGATAAAACATGCTTCAATAATGAAGGGTGGAGAGTTGAAATTTACGATGGGAGCGACTCCGAATAAAGAATGGTTTGATTAATTCGTAAAAACAGATGACAGGCATCATTACAACTATCCAACGCATGTCGATACATGACGGTCCGGGAATACGTTCTTCTGTATTCCTGAAAGGATGCAATTTTCGTTGTAAATGGTGTCATAATCCTGAAACATGGAGCTTTACACTTCAACTTCAGTATATTCAAAGTAGATGCATTGCGTCTGGGACTTGTGTTAAGAAATGTAAAGAATCAGCGCTGGTCTTTACTTCGGAAGGAATTAATATCGACAGAACAAAATGTACTCTATGTGCCGAATGTACAGATAGTTGTGTAAGTGGCGCCCTTTCCATTGCAGGCAAGAATGTAGAGGCGCAAGAAGTTGTGAAGGAACTGATGCAAGACAAACTCTTTTATGATGAATCAGGAGGCGGCATTACACTGTCGGGAGGAGAACCGCTTCTGCAAATCTTATTTATCAAAGAAATATTGCAGCTATGCAAACAGCATAACATTCATTCGGTGATTGAAAGCAATCTGAGTGTTCCAACGCAACAAATAGAGGAAATTATGCCCTATGTAGATTTGTGGTTAGTTGACCTGAAATTTGCTGACGATAGCCTTCACAGAAAATGGACGGGAGCATCAAACAAACAAACCATTAAGAATTTGCATCATCTATGTAAGGCCAAAGCGGACGTAATCGTTCGTACTCCGGTAATACCGGGAGCCAATGATACGCCGGAAGAAATAACAATGATTTGTGAAATACTGAAAAATCTAAAAATCAAACAATATGAATTACTCCCTTTCCATCCCCTCGGATTTGACAAATTTGAACATCTGGGAATGGAAAACCCGTTGGCAGGTATGATGAATCAAAAGGTAGATTCTTTGGATGAACTGAATAATGTTATTCGCAATTACAATTTAGACAATAATATTTAATATCATGAATCAATTGAACAAAAAAATCGCAGCTCTGTGCAATTTGAAGCGCAATCAAACGCTTGAAAAAATCGCGAAAGAAGGGTTGCTTGACGAGGACGATTACGGTCGCATTGTTCCTCCCGAAGGCGTATGGGATATAATTCCGAATCATCCCGATGGTTCTTTTTATGGTTATGATGCATGGACGGATAATTTCTGTAGTCTTATGGATGTTCATCCTGTTTATCTCAACGAAAATGATGCATTTGCAGGACACTGGATGTATTTCATGTCGAAAATGCGAAAAAACAAATGGAATCCTGATTATCCGTATGATTTCTTAAAAGAAAATATTGAAAAATATGACATTATTTGCGGCATTGGTGATGATGCACATTTCGCACCTGATTTCCAGTTGGGTGTAAAATTGGGTTGGCAAGGTATATTGGACAAAATAGCACATTACAAAAATATTAATACTTCTCCCGAACAACAACACTTTTACGAACTGCATGAACGTGCAGTCCGTTCCATTCAGGGCTGGATAAAACGCCATATCAGTGAAGCCCGAAGGCTTGCAGCAAGCGCTTCAAGTGAAGATGTAAAAAAACATTTCGAGCAAATTGCAGAAACCAATGAAGCGATTGTAAGCAATCCTCCGAAGACATTCAGAGAGGCCTGCCAATGGATTATATGGTATCATCTGGCATCACGCACCTATAATCGGGATGGAGCGGGCGACCAATTGGATACACTTCTCTATCCGTTTTACATGCGCGATTTACAGGAAGGCCGGATTGACCGCGAGACTGCCGTTTACTGGCTGGCTTGTTTCCTTATTAACGACCCGATATACTGGCAATTGGGAGGCCCTGATGAAAACGGGAAAGACCAAACCAATGAACTTTCTTTTATCATTTTGGAAGCAGCCGATAAAATCAATACATCATTGAATATAACCGTTCGCGTACATGATGAACTAAATCCGGAATTATTACGCAAATCGGTTGAATATCTGGTAAAAAACAAAAACGGATGGCCGCGTTTTTCAGGAAATCAAGCGCTTGTGGAAGGTTTTATGAAAAATGGTTATAGTGCGGAACTGGCGCGTAAAAGAATTGCTGTAGGCTGTAACTGGATGTCAATTCCAGGCTTGGAATACACCATGAATGATTTGGTAAAGGTGAATATGGCAAAGGTGTTCGAAGTGTCTTTTGAAGAAATGATGAAAGACTCAAAAGAATACTCCACTCAAAAATTATGGGATTTATTTGGTAAACATTTGAGTATTGCTGTAAAAACAGCAGCCGATGGGATACGCCATCATCTCAAATATCAGAAATATAACGAACCCGAACTAATTCTCAATCTGCTAAGCTATGGTCCGTTGGAAAAAGGTTGCGATGTAGCTGCCGGAGGAGCCGAATACCTGAATCTGGCAATTGATGGGGCCGGCCTTGCTATCGTGGCAGACTCGTTTTCAGCATTGCAGCAACGGATTGAAAAAGAAGGCCGCATTTCATGGAATGAAATCGAAAAACAACTTCAATCTAATTATGCCGGAAGTGAAGGAGAAAAAGTGAGGTTGCTGATGAAATCAAGCGAAAGATACGGAAAAGAAGACTCTTTAGGGGAAATCTGGGCTTTACGGATAAATAATCTTTTTACGGAACTGGTGATAAAAGAATCGGAACAAGATAAAAGGGAACGATTTATTCCCGGATTTTTCTCTTGGGCAAATACCGTAGGGTTTGGTGAACATGTTGGAGCGACACCCGACGGACGATTGGCTCATACGCCTATATCGCATGGGGCGAATCCTTCCCCTGGTTTTGTAGCAGACGGAGCTTCTTTATCGTTGGCAACCGCTATTGCCAAAATACAACCCGGTTATGGCAATACTGCACCGATGCAGTGGGAATTAGACCCCGGTTTTGCCAAACAGGAAAATGTGGATGTGATTATGGCTATCATCAAAACGCATTGTAAAATGGGTGGTACACTTATCAATGTGAATATAATGGATAAAGAACAAGTGTTGCAGGCGCATAAAGACCCGTCGAAATATCCTGATTTAGTAGTGCGTGTAACCGGTTTTACGGCATATTTCTGTATGCTTTCTCCACAGTTCAGGCAATTGGTAGTTGACCGCATTCTGGAAAATTAATTATTTTAATAAACTGACAATGAATTTAATAGAAAGATATAAGCACACTGAAAATGGTTATAATCCATTTCTGATTCGTGAACAATGGCAGGTTGCGATACTCAATTATACACCCGAAGAAACATTGGAAGCAATCGATAAATTAGATGTTCATTATGAAACCGACGAAGTATTTGTATTGCTTGCAGGTAATGCAGTACTGATAGCTGCTTCGATTGATAATGGAACGGTTTCTTATGAAGCAATTGATATGAAACCGAATATAGTGTATAATATCCCTCGTAATGTCTGGCACAAGATTGCGATGCAGCAGGAAAGCAGTGTATTGATTGTTGAAAACCAGAAGACTCACTTAGGAGATTTTGAGTTTTATCCTCTTAATGAAGCGCAGAAAAATGACCTTCGGGATGCTGTTGTTTCTGCTCAGGGCCTTGTGAAAGAATCAAAAGTCTGTGAATCCTTAAATTAATCTTAAAAATACAAATCATATCATGAAAAAATATTTCTTTATTTCAGCACTAATTATAGCTGCATTATCCATTCAACACACAGCAGGAGCGAAGCCTAAACCCGCAAAAGCAGGGCTTGCTAAAGTGGATTATATCGACCCTCTGATTGGTACGGATGGTTTGGGCCATACAACTCCTGCCGCAACAACCCCATTCGGAATGATACAGTTAGGTCCCAGTATGGAAATGGACCCCTGGGATTGGAAAAGGACTTCGGGTTATCATTATTCTGAACTTTTTATCAAAGGCTTTGCTCATAATCATATCAGCGGCGCAGGACTTTGCGGATTGGGGGATGTCCTGATTATGCCAATGACAGGCACTATGCTGGCAACTCCGGGTTCGTTTGAACACCCTGAGACCGGTTATATGTCTCGCTATTCTCATAAAGAAGAAAAAGCATCGGCCGGGTACTATGCGGTTCGTTTGGCTGATTACGATATTTTGGCTGAAATGACAGCCACACCTCGCGTTGGTTTTCACAGATATACAATCAATAAGGGAGATAGTGTTCACATGATCATCGACCCGATTCATGGTATAGGAGAACACCGGTTTGTCGGAACTATTGAAGTATTATCTGATACGGAAATACAAGGAATCAAGCAGTCAACAGGTTCGGGAGGTCTTCGTTACACTCATTTTTATGCGAAATTTTCAAAGCCTTTTTCATCGTATGGAATGGTAACAGACAATCAGCGATATCCCGGCAGAAAAACGGTGAATAGTGAAACTGCCAAGGGGTATGTAACATTCAATAACCTGAAAAAAGGAGAAGTCATAGAAATTTCGGTTGCACTTTCCCAGGTTGATTATGAAGGAGCTATGGCTAACTATAATGTTGAAGGAAAAGGCAAAACCTTTGATGAGGTTCATAACAATGCCCGTAAATTATGGCAGGAAAAATGTGATAAATTCGATATGAAAGGAACCGAAGCGGAAAAACGGACATTCTATACCGCTGTGTATCACTCGTTTTTTTCTCCTAATCTGATTTCTGATGTGAACGGTAATTATTTTGCCAATGCAAAAAAACTACATTCTTCATTGGTACAATATTCCAACTTTTCGACATGGGATACTTATAGAGCTCAACACCCTTTACTCACGTTGGTAGAACAGGCAGGAACCCGTGATTTTGTCAATTCGCTGGCTTCGCGCCGTGGCGAGGCCGGTACGGATTTACCTCTTTGGGAGTGTATGGGATATGATAATATGTGTATGATAGGCCGCTCACCCGTGGCTATTATGACCGAAGCAATCATCAAGGACATTCCGGGAATCAACGTGGATGATGCCTATATCTCAATGTACGAATCGTTATTCGCCACTCACAAATGTAGTTGGTGGTATGGTTATGCAAAAAGCGGAATGGAAAGCTACATACAACGTAATTATGTTTCTGCTGATATTGGTTGTGCGGTTTCCAAGACTACGGAATATAATTATTATGACTATTCCATGTCGGAACTGGCCAAAAAACTGGGAAAGACCGACGACGCGCAATATTTTTATAATCGTTCCTTAGGACATCGTATCTTATGGAATCCTGATAAAGGATTTTTATGGCCTCGCCGTACAGATGGTACATGGATAGATTTGGATATGACTAAATGGGATGGGTTAAAGCACAATTATATTTCGGGAAATATTTGGGGATATTCTACTTATACTCCGCATGATATGCCTTACATGATTAATTTAATAGGGGGTAAAGAAAAATATGTACAGTGGTTAGATGGTATTTTTAGCGACACAACTACAATTGAAGGCGATCAACACGTGGATATTTCAGGATTTATAGGTAAATATGGTCATGGCGATGAACCGTCTCATCAAATGCCTTACCTGTATGTATATGCAGGCGCTCCCGAAAAAACGCAGGAAATGGTACATCGTATTTGCAAGGAAATGTATGATGATACTCCAAACGGTTTGATTAATAATGATGATTTAGGACAAATGTCGTCCTGGTATATTTTCTCTGTTCTCGGATTTTATCCTGTTTCTCCCTCATCTGCCACTTATGTGCTGGGAACTCCTTATTACAAAGAAGCAGCCCTCAATTTTGAAAATGGGAATAAACTTTCAATCCAAACAAAAAACTGGCGTCCCGACTGCTATTTAGTAGAAAAAGTAACACTGAATGGCAGGGAAATAACCAATGGCATGGTTGAGCACGCTGAATTGATGAAAGGCGGAGAACTGCTGTTTGTAATGAAATAATTTTCAGAATATCACTTTCATGCAATTAAAAAATTAATTATGAGGATATTACTAATTGCCATTGTCATAATGGGGACATTTATTCAATGTACTTCAGTGAAAAATGACATATCCAAAGCAGATTATATTGACCCTATGATTGGTACTGACGGTTTGGGACACACCACACCGTCAGCCACTACTCCATTCGGAATGGTTCAGGTAGGCCCGAGCATGGAGACAAGTACCTGGGATTGGAAACGTTGTTCGGGTTATCATTATTCGGATTCTCTCATACAAGGTTTTGCGCATAATCATATCAGTGGAGCGGGACTTTCGGCTTTGGGAGATATATTGATAATGCCTATGACCGGCGAACTGAAAATGACTCCGGGTTCCTTTGATAATCCGGAGAATGGGTATATGTCCCGTTTTTCACATAAAGAAGAAAAAGCTTCTGCCGGATATTATACTGTGCGCTTGGCCGATTATGACATTAATGCAGAGTTGACGGCTACTCCACGTGTGGGATTTCATCGCTATACCTCGAATAAAGGAGATAGTATGCACATTATTATTGACCCTATTCACGGTTTAAGGGAATATAATTACAGTGGTTCCATTGAAATTCTTTCCGACACGGAAATACGGGGCTGGAAACAATCTTCAGGGTTGGGAGGAACACGTAAAACGCATTTTTATGCTCAGTTTTCCAAACCGTTTGCTTCGTTTGGTGTGGTAAGCGATAGCATCCGTTATCCCAATAAAAAATCAATCGAGAGCAATTCAGCCAAAGGATATGTCAATTTTCAGATGAAAAAAGGCGAAGCTGTCGAAATTGCCGTATCTATCTCGTATGTAGATTATGAAGGTGCAAGGGAAAATTATGAATCGGAAGCTAAAGGCAAAGATTTCAATCAGGTTCATGCGGAGGCGCGCAAATTATGGCAGGAGAAATGCGATAAGTTTGATATCGAAGGAAGTGATGTAGAAAAACGTATATTCTACACTTCTGTTTACCATTCGTTTTTCTCTCCCAATATTATTTCCGATGTCAATGGGAATTACGTTATCAACGGAAAAAAACTTCACTCTCCCTTTACTCAGTATTCCAATTTTTCAACATGGGATACCTATAGAGCCCAAAATCCTTTGCTAACGTTAGTGGAGCACAAGGGAATGAAAGATTTTATCAACTCATTGGCTTCCCGCAGGTCGGCCATCGGTGGTTATTTACCTGTTTGGGAATGTATGGGTAGTGACAATTGCTGTATGATTGGCCGCTCGCCAGTAGCGATTATGGCTGAGGCAATTATCAAAGATATTCCGGGAATTGATATAGAGGCATCTTATATTTCAATGTATGAATCACTTAGCACGGCCAGCAATTCCGACTGGTGGTATAATTCCGAGAAAAGCGGATTGGAGGAATATATACCTAATGGTTATATCTCTGCTAATATTCCTACTTCCGTATCAAAAACGACGGAATTTAATTATTATGATTATGCTTTGGCTGAAGTGGCGAAAAAATTAGAAAAAACAAAAGACGCTGAGTATTTCTACAATCGTTCCTTGGGATATCGCCAATTATGGAATCCCGAAAAAGGCTTTTTATGGCCACGCTATCAGAATGGCGATTGGATGGATTTTGACAGGAAAAAATGGAGTGATCTGACTAAAATCTATGTGTCGGGAAATATTTGGGGCTATTCTGCTTATACTCCTCATGATATGAATTATATGATTCAGAGTATGGGAGGTAATGAAAAGTATGCCAACTGGTTGGATGCTATTTTTAGTGATACTACCCAACTTATCGGGGAACAGCATGAAGATATTTCGGGTTTTATTGGCAAATATGGCCATGGCGATGAGCCTTCTCACCAAATGCCTTACCTGTATGTATATGCGAATGCTCCCGAAAAAACGCAGGAAATGGTACATCGCATCTGTAAAGAGATGTATGACGATACCCCGAATGGTTTGGTCAATAATGATGATTTGGGACAATTATCGTCATGGTACATATTTTCTGCATTAGGCTTTTATCCTGTAAATCCTGCATCAGGCACTTATGTACTTGGTTCTCCTCTCTATAAAGAAGCTGCATTGAATTTTGAAAATGGGAAAAAACTCTCCATCAAAACTAAAAACTGGAGTTCTGACTGTTACCTGGTAGAAAAAGTAATGCTGAACGGTAAAGAACTAACCAATGGTATGGTTGAGCACGCTGAATTGATGAAGGGTGGAGAACTTTTATTTATCATGAAATAGGTGCTTTTAGTACAAAAAATACAGATTTAATGTTAAAAGAAACGGTTGCCGAATTTCTGCATTATTATTGCTGAATTTAAGACCTTCATGCTATTTTTTTAATAAAGATATTTGCACCATGAAATATTCAGATATAACCGCCACAAAGGCTCAAAGTCACAAAGTATTTGTGTTAACACTTCGTGTCTTTGCTACTTTGTGGCATAAGATTGTTTATGTATGAAAAAAGAAATTTTAATTATTCTTTCTATTATATGTTTCTCCGGAAGCCTGTTTG
Source organism: Bacteroidales bacterium (assembly GCA_031552335.1). Lineage (GTDB taxonomy): Bacteria > Bacteroidota > Bacteroidia > Bacteroidales > Azobacteroidaceae > JAISFI01. Next base: position 33,561 of record JAVBMQ010000080.1, read on the forward strand.
CCCAGCCGTTGGCAAAGGATACTTTCTGGAAGGGAGGCACTTTACATATCATTAACTCAAGTCACCAGGATATTGCCTGGGTGGATGCACCCGAAGTCTGTGTACGCAATCGTGATGAAAAAATAATCACTCCCGTGTTACAACGTATGGCCGAAAATCCGGATTTCTGTTATTCGGTTGAGGATGCGCTTAGCCTGAAAGAATACCTGGAACGTCACCCCGAAAGTTATGAGCAAATTCTGAAATATACTCGTGAAGGTCGTTTGGAATGGGGAGGAACCCTCAAACAACCTTATCATTCCATGTATGACGGAGAAGCGTTGTTACGCCAAACTTATTATGGACGTAAATGGCAAATGAAAAATTTCCCGGGTTGTGAATTTGTAACTGCATGGAATCAGGATGTGCCCGGAATGGCATTACAATTTCCGCAAATACTTGCCAAATCAGGACTTAAATATTATCAGTTCAGCCGGCATCAACCGGGATTTTACAAATGGTACAGTCCCGATGGCAGTTCAATCCTCGGATGGACTTCCGGACAATATGATGTAGCCGGAATTCCTGTTCGTCATGCAGAGACAGAAGCAAAACGTACCGAAGCATTTGCAGAATTACTGGCTTCCTGGACAGGCTATTTCAAAAAAAATAAAATCGTACCTCAATATCCGTTTCTCTATTCGTATGATTTTGCTTTGCCCGTAAATTGGGATAATTACATGAAAACATGGAATGAACAAGACAAGAATGGAGATCCTCAAAATCTTCCTATGATTCGATATTCTACTGCTACTATGGCAATGAATGCCGTTCTGGAAAAAGGAGGAGGTAATTTTACAGAGCTTATGGGAGAACGTCCCAATGTATGGTTGTATATACACGGACCAACACATCATCGTGCGATTAAAGCAGCACGCGATGCCAGTCGCACATTGGCTGCAGCTGAAATGTTTGCGACTTTCAGCGCTTTACAGCAGAATTCGTTTGCTTCCTATCCGGAAAAACAATTGTACAAGGCCTGGGAGAGTGCAATTTATCCCGATCATGGTTTCGGCGGACTTCACGGCGAAATTACAGACAGGCTCTTTCGTACAAAATTTGAAATCGCATTGGCCTCAGGAAATGAAGTGCTGCAAAATGCCACTCAAGCCATTGCCGGGCGTATCCAATTCGAACGCAAAGCACATAAAGCCATTACGGTATTCAACTCATTGTCATGGGAGCGTACTGACCCTGTTGCTGTATCAATTGATATGGAAGGACGCCGTCATACGCATTTCCGCATATTTGACGGGGCAGGTAAAGAAGTGGATTATCAGCTGATTTCCAACCATTCATCTGCTGTAAAAAATGATGAAGTGATTACATTTCTTTTTGTTGCCGACAAGGTTCCTGCCATGGGATACAAAACGTATTATCTGACAGAGGTAGAAGAATCTGTAATAAAAAAACAGGTTGTGCCTAATCCGGCAAAGCCATACGAAAATAAATTCTATACAATTGCCTTTGGCCGCGGCGGACTTACATCGGTTTATGACAAAGAATTGAATAAAGAACTTTTCAATACTACTAAATTCAAAGTGGGAGAACTCTTTACCATGAAATCCGAAGGTAATGGAGCCGGAGAATTTACCGATGTGCAGCAACCGACAATGGAAGAATTCGACAAATTAAGCAATTACGAAGGTGCTTGGCAATGCATTGAAACAGGACCTGTACGCGATGTATTTCAGTTGATCCAACCCATGAAAGAAAATCAGGCCGTTGTTCGCGTAAACATCTATAAACAGGTAAAACGCATTGATTTTGACACTGAAATCAACGGTTTCAGTTCGGAAAACTGGAGGGAATTCCGTTTGGCTTTTCCTTTAAATCAAACCAATTCGAAGGTTGCTTATGAAGTCCCGATGGGAGTAGTGGAAGTCGGAAAAGATGAGATGGAAGGAGCTGCCGGTTTTTCAAAACCCGACCAGATTTACGATACACCTTGTAAGAATATACACCCACGTGAAGTTCAAAATTGGTTTAGTGCAACCGATGGAAAAACAGCTTGCACTATCAGTTCGGATGTAGCGGTATTTGATTGGATTGACCCGACTACTTCTCCTGTGGATTATGTTGTTTTTCAACCTGTATTGTTGGCAAGCAGGAAAAGTTGTCATTGGATGGCTGAACATTACTACCTGCAACCGGGCAATCACTCGTATAGTTTCACGCTTTACTCTCATGCTAATGACTGGAAAAGCGGATATCGTGCAGGGACGCAAGGAAAGCAACCATTGACTGTAGCGGTTACTGACCCTCGAAATCAATCAGGTACTTATCCCGACCAATATTCATTTGTGCAAACCAAGGGCAATGGTGTCATGGTTAGTGCAATCAAGAAAGCCGATGATGATGATTCGGTCGTTCTTCGTTGTTTCGATATTGAAGGAAAAGATACGCAAGTTTCTTTCGAATTGTTTCGTCCTGTAGTCGGTGCAACTCATACCAATCTGATTGAGGAGGAAGGAAAACCAATCCCTCATTCTTCTAAAGGTTTCAGTTCTAAAATCGGGCATCACAGCATTGAAACATTTAAAGTCCAAACAGGACAATAAATACTTTGAGAATAAACTAAATATTTATGGTTTTAAAATAATTTTCTGAGATAATTCAATATTAATGTTTAATTAAATTTTATTCGTCATGAAAAAAACAATTTACTTATCAATTGTTGGTGCATTAATGACATTGTCATCATTACACGCAGAAGAAACGCTTCCTCCTAACATGAAGGCACTCACAAGCGATATCCAACTTACCACGATGAACAACATCAACCGTGCCAAGTGTACAAAACCGATGGTAAAATTACCTGACGGATCTCTCATGTTTACCGCAACCTCGGCTGCCACCGGAGAAGAACTTTACATTTGTAAAGGAGAACAGATTACGTTAGTCAAAGACATTGTAGCCGGTGTAAACGGTTCGGACCCCAAGTTCCTGACTGTGGTGGGAAATAAGGTATATTTCACTACCATTACTCCGGAATACGGAGAAGAGCTTTGGATTACCGACGGAACGGAAGCAGGTACCAGATTAGTGAAAGATATCAATGAGGGAGATGAAGGTTCGTATGTGTATGGATTAACGGCTTTCCAAGGCAAATGCCTTTTCTTTGCCCGTGATTTTGACAGTACGTTAGACCCTGTTATTGATTCTCAAACTCCCGAAGAATGGCTTTGGGTAAGTGATGGAACAGATGCAGGAACGATGAGAATTGCAGATGTCCCCACAAGAAAACAAAGCAATGCTCCTGATGGAAATGCCGGACACTTAGTGCCTTGTGGAGATAAGGTTTTCTTTATCGGATACGATAAGGTAAACAATCAAACACTTTATGTAACTGATGGTACTTCAGCCGGAACAAAAGCGGTAACTAATATCAATCCGAAACCCTTAAGCGGATCCAATTTTGATACTGCTCCGGCCGACATTGACTGGTTGACAAATATGAATGATGAAAAAGTGATTTTCCGTGCAAATACAGTGAAAGAAAAAGTGGGAGGAACCAAAGATTTAGGTTCGGAAATTTGGTTTAGTGACGGAACCGATGCAGGCACCAAATGGGTAGGCGTTGACTATGCTCCAGGCGAAGTGGACGGAGTTCCCAATAATACGCAATTTGCATATCCTGTATATTACGAAGGTAAAGCGTATTTCCGTGCAATGGATGGCGTTCATGGTTGCGAACCGGGTGTGACTGATTTTACTCCCGAAGGCACACATTTTATAATGGACATCAATCATTGGAATAACGACCCCGGACATAGCAGTTGGGGGCCCGAATATTCATACATCTGGAAAGGATACCTGTTCTGCCAGGCCAATGGAAGTTACTATTATCCCGAAGGCACATATAATGATTCCGGTTATTCTTTGTGGCGTTACAATTTAGCTGAAGGCGGCGTTCCTCCTACAAAAGAAAATGGTCTTATTGGGTATGAATACCAGAAAAACTGGACGAATGGATTTGAAATTTTCCCGGGAAATAATTCGGATGGCCCCCGCTGGATTACAGCTTGCGGCAATCGCCTGTATTTCTCAGCAGCAGATGCCCTAAATAACTGGGAATTATGGAAAATGGAATCCGTGAGTGACATACCGAAAAAAATTGTTGATTTGGAAGGGAACACGACTCCATATTATTTCACAGCAGTCGATAATACGCTGTATTTCATCACTACAACTACCAAAACACTTTACAGATATTCGCCGGAACCACTGGCAAGTGGCTTGGATGATGTGAAATCCGGACAAAAAACACTTGTTGTATATTACAATTCGGCAGTTAATACCATTGAATGTAATACAGAAATGGAAATTCAACAAATTGACATCTTTGATTTGATAGGTAAATGTGTATTCTCTCAACAAGGAAGCCAAAAGGAAATTAATGTGTCAAATTTGACTTCTGGTATTTATATTGTACGTGCGAAAGCTGTGGGTGGCGCTTTGATGAGTGCGAAATTTATCAAATAACTATTGTATGTAATATGTTTATACTTCCGGGAGTAGAATCCTGGGAGTATAAATTATAATAAGAATGTATTATTAGAGTATTTAAATTTTTAAATCTAATATCAATGAATATGCGCAAAGGAGTACTGCTTCTTGTTTTTTTTCTTACCTGTTTCTCATATACTATTGCTCAAGAAGTAACGGGCGTAGTTACTGACGCTTTGTCGAACGAGCCTATAATAGGAGCTACAGTAATGGTTAAAGGAACTGCTATCGGTACAGTGACCGATATAAATGGAAAATTTGTTATAAAACCGACTTCGGCCAATCCGGAACTGGAAGTCCGGTACATGGGATATGTGTCTGTAACCATCCCGGTAAACAACAGAAATAATCTGACTATTGAACTGAATGAAGATGTTGTCGGACTGGAGCAAGTAGTTGTCATCGGATATGGAGTACAGAAAAAAAGTGATCTGACGGGAGCTGTTTCTTCTGTAAATACAGATGACATCCGGAATAT
>JAVBMQ010000104.1:0-30547 GCA_031552335.1 Bacteroidales bacterium
CTCATTAAATCTTTCTCCTAACAGAATTTTTACCTTGGATTTAAAACCTCCTTTTTTATCAACGACCGAATTCAAACCTCCCCCGAACAGGGATCAAGTCTAATCATCCAAAAATACAGAATCTATCAATTTAAGGCTGTCATTTTTTACGATTTTATATGTACATGAAGGTGCATCATATATCATATCCTGATAAGATTTCAAAACATCAGGATAACCAGGTATAGAATCTTTGAACTTTGTTAAATTATTTTTATTTATCATACTAAAGCCACACGAATCAGACAATAAATAACATGCTACAAGATCATTTCCAATAAAAGTATAACCCGTTAATTTGCTCAGATCTATTTTAAGACTCAACTTAACAATAACTATACACTCTTCTTTATTGTTAAAATCAGGCATTACAACAACAGTACAAATTTTTTCTATTTTTTTATTTCTACTTTCTTTTTGTCTAATCTCCTTTATATTAAGCAGCTTTAAAATCTCTTTTTCAAGTGTAGGATTGAATGGATTATTACAAGCCAAATTTTTATTTGATAAGATCTGGTTTTCTGAAGTTGTTTTTTTACATGAGCCCCAAAAAATAGATGTAATTACAAAAAGTAATAGAATTTTCATTTTTATTTTATTCGAATCTTATGTCTGTCTAACACCTCTAATTTTTACCTGAAAATTACAAATTTATTCAGGCCTTTTATTCCTATAATATTTCACCTCTTTTTGATAATATTTAAGGTTTTCTTCTGCTTGAAGACTATCGTAATGAAACCAGTATTCTTCCGGTGGTGTATAAGGTAGTCCTAATGGGCATCTAGGCAATCTAAGGGGAAGCAGGTTTAAAAAGTCCAAAGAATATGGAACTTTTGTAATACTATCTTCCTTTATGATTCTATAAAAGAATTCCTTTTCTGAAACAAACATAACACAAGTATCTCTAAATCCAATAACAGTATCAGTAAAAAATGAAATCTCATTTTTATTTACTAATTCGAATATATCATCTTTCAAATTATAAATAGCTATTGTGGTACTATCAATCTTTGCATAGCCATCTATATTAGCACTGGCATAACATTCTGAAATAAAAACTTTCATCTCACCACCCCGCCTATTACGATGATCAGTATGACTATTTGGGAAATAAAATTCTATTGACAGCAATTTATTTTTCCCAATCTCTTTTTTTAGTGAATCTCTCAACTCTGTTATAACTCTCTCTAAAGCAGGCTTAAAAGGATTTTTATCTTGGATGATTATTTGTTTCTCTTTACCTACACAACTTATTAAAATAAAAAATAGTAGAATTAAAAAATTACACTTGGTTCTCATAAATTTCATAATTATTTTTGATATTATCATTAATAACCTAATATTTTTCTACGCATTTGGCTTGCTGAATTCATAACTCCCTTACTAAGACCTTGCTCATTCTGAGTTTTTTTATTTGAGGCTGTTATATTATCATAATAGATCAATGATTTTACTCCTTTATGATAAATATAATGTTTAGATTTGGGATTAAGATTAAGATTATTAATCATTGTATAACAGTCATTATCTTCACCAGTATATGGATAATAATTAGAAGATTTAGGAGGATTGGTTACATATCCAGAAGGGCCAAGATTGTCTTTGCCAGCAGGATGGCTATGCAAACTAAAAAGCAAATTGGAAGGATCATAACTGCCATTTCCACTAGTAACTTTCTCTTCGTCATAAGAAGTTAACAGTAAGAACCCTGTGCCTCCTCCTTCTGTACCGTATCCTTTCAAACTCCATTCTACATTAGAATTATCAGCAGCAAACTTAAATACATTAAATGCATCTGTCGAGCTTGACGTTTCTGCTGTAGCCCCATTTTTCCCTTGTAATTGAGGTAATAAACCTGTATCATTTACTCTAAGAGGATTTTCAACAATAGATACGATATGACCACCTTCATCACTTTTTGTAGCATACAGCTGGTCATAATCATCATCTGTCTTTTTTGCAAGAAATCTTCTTCCGTCACTTCTTAATAAATAAACATCCATTCCATTAGGGTCAATCGCATTTATAGGATTGTTCAGGCAATAAGCATAAGGTGAAACCGAATAATACTTCTCACAAAGCGGATCCATCACATTCCATCTTCCCCAAAGCGGATCATACAATCTTGCATCAAAATCCAAGAAATTCATTCCAAACATCGGCATCCTTTCCTTTCCGGAAAAACGGGCAGTTGTCAAAGGATTGACTGTATGAGATCCATCCTGGCATGTAACATAATCCATTCCAAACGGGAAATAACAATAGTTATAACGATTCCCTGTAAATGGTAAATCAATACGTACACTGCCCAAGTGATCTTTGATATAGGTGTGGTGTATCCGTTGGGTACCATCTACTGCCACATAACCTTCCGAAGTATGTATTTTTTTCAATAGCAAGGTTCCTGAGGCATTTTTATAATATTCCTTATTACCCATATAATAGGTCTCTTCCGTATAACGTATCTGGTTTGAAGTTAATGGCACGAGAGTTCCTAATGGGACGGTTACTGTTCCTGTTGAAGTTTTATTGATCTCTTTCCTTTTGACACCAGAGGCGTCATAGATATATTCTGCCATATGCCCTCCACGATTCATTTGCATCAATGATGGCAAATTTAGGTAATTATATTGAATTTTACTAATCCCTTTGTTGCGGTCGGTAGTCATGTTCCCATTTTTATCATATTCATATTCAGTGGTGATATGCGAACCATCAGCAAAATGCCAGGCATTATCCATAAGAGAATAGGTATTATAGAAAGTACTTCCTCCGCCTGTACTTTCAAATGAAAGCAATCGATTACCATCATATTTATATGTATTGGTGATACCCATTCCATCTGCATCAACGAGTTGTTGGGTTTTAATATTTCCGTTTTTATCGTATGAAAATGTATTCTTTAGATAACTTGGCCAATCAAAATACCCTCCTGAAGTCAGCCGGTTGAGGCCATCATAATAATACCTGTTATATTCCAGCCAGGAATCTCCGCCATCCATTGCTGTCATAATGGATGATATATTTCCATTATAGCAAGGGGTACCTCCAATCCAGGAAGTTGTTTCATAGGTAAGGAACTCGGAAAAATAAGGGCTGTTCAAACTTGTCAGGTATCCTCTCAGATTGTAAGAATAATTGGTTAAAGTGCTTGAAGAATTATTTGATTTTTTGCTTTTTACCCGTCCCAATTCGTCATAGGTCAGGACAGATTGTTCTATTTCTGTCTGGTTATCGAGTTTATACAAGGTTTTCGTCAGCCGGCCTGCATGATCATACTCATACGTATATGCCTCTGTAACAGTGGGCATGCCTGGTACGGTTTGTTCTGAGAAGCTTTTTGTTACTTGATCTGCAATATTGTATTTGTAGTATTCCTTGTCATAGCCTCCTAACAGGTTGGTAGATCTTTTTTGAAATATATTGCCTTTACTGTCATAATACATTGCAGTCACAATCTCTCCGGATCCGTCCAATAATTTAACCCGGGTTCCAACTAATAAGCCTGTTTCTAAATTAGAATTATAGGGTGGGCTGGTTACATATTTTTCATATCCGGATTTTCTTTTGTAAGAAAGACTGTCGTTAACAGCAATAGGGAGCAGGTTCAACATCCGGTTGTAATCATCATAGTAATTAATTGTGTATACTCTTTCTATGGGTACTGTAGGTGGAGTATTCCATGTATAGCCATAATTTTTCCCGGCAGCAACTTCTTCTTTTACAACTATGGATTTGTATTGTGTTTGCAGGTATGCATGATTAAACGATGAAATATATATTCCTGATAAAATAATCCGACCAAAAGCATCGTATTTATTGAATGTCCATTCCTTTTTAAGCCGCTGTTCCCCATCTTGTGAAAGAATCAGCCGGTCAGCTTTGTCATAAACATAATAGATCCATTCGCATCCGGGAAGCCGTTTGGCGATTAAGCGGTTACGCCCGTCATAACGATAGACATAGGCATATCGTTGTAATATAGGCTCACTTTCTATCCATGGACCATTATTTATCAATGAGTCCGATAATACAGGAGGCAAAACAAAACGTTTATTCCCAAAATCATCGTAAACATAATAGGTATCGTGGTTTTGCCCGTTATTGATTTGGCGGGTCAGAATTACCTGTCCAAGCTTGTTCTTGAATTCATATGAAACTTTACCATCTTCATCTGTGATTTTAGTTATAAACAATTGATTTTCAGGGTAAGAAAGGTTGGTTTTTTTTAATTTTTCATCAGAAGTTGCTTCATAAAATGCACAACTTAAGACACCACCGATAGTATTGGTCAGGTATTCCGTTTTGACGCCCCTCCAGTTTTGTCCGGCGCCAAATTCCATTATAATGCGATTCTGGGGAGATTCTTCATAGTATGTTTCATAAAAAGGGTCACTATCTGAATATCCATTAGATGACATAGCTATAGTTTTCACATATTCAGGATCTTTAAATTTTCCACTATTATTTTTTACAGGAGTTGGCAACCATGCTTTTATTTCCCTGCCATAATCATCATATTCCGGGATAGAAATCAAATCTGCCTTTTTTGGAGTAACTTCTTGTTCAACAATCTGTTTTAACTGGCCTAAACCATCATAATACTGAACCGTAGTTAAGCAATGATTTTTAACTTCATCAATCCAGACAGCAGATGTTATTGTGTTATGTTCTTCCGTTTGAGCAAGAACCGGCATGTAAAAAGACAGCAGAATAAAGCAGTAAACGATAGAAATGGCTGACAAATACTTATTTTGTTTTATATTTAAGAAATCCATATTATTATATTTTATATATTAGCAATAAATTAAAACTATTCTCGCTATCTGAAACCAGGATATGGTTCAGTCCGATAGATATACGAATATGATTTTATCGTATTATCATACACATCACGGACTTCAAATAACCGGTCCTGCCAATCATATATATAGCTATAATATAATCCATTCGGCTCAATAATCCTCTTAATCTTCTGAGTAGTTGTATATTCATATATTTGAATGGATGTTTGCGGAAGAGCATTTCTTAACTGTTGATAAAAGCCAAAAGTATCATAAGCAAATCCACAATTGATATCATTCATACTTAAACGTCCTATGTTAACTATTGCGCTACAGACATCATTATATTTTGCATTATCAATAAAAATGGTAGGTTTATGTCTCCTTGTATCCCATAAAATTGTATGATAAATGCCATCCGGGCTTTGGTAGCAAACCAGATTCCCAATGGAATCATATTGCATGGCGGAGATTGTTTTTGCTAAAGCAACATTATCACTCCGGTATGTTTTGATTTGTTTGGGAACCGGAACTTTTTTCCATTTATAAAACATTGTGTCATAAACAGTTTCTTCTGTCATTTTAAAGATATCTGTTTTTTTTAGGGGAATACCAACCATAAAGTTATTATTAAAAGCACTGTCCAATGTTGTCGTTTTTCCCGGATAGGTTAATTCATATCCTTTCCTTCCATTTGAGGTTGTTATATACTCAGCATTCTGGCGGCGGATATTTACAGATCTGCGTTGTGCATATTTATCTTTTGCTATGTTTATGGTATCATCCGATTTATCATATATTTTCGTGGTTACAATTTGCTTCTTATCATCAGTATATGTTATTGTTTCTTCTTCTATGACATCATATCTTGGGTAATAAATTTTGTACAAAGACCCAAGAGGACAGCTTATAATTAAACCAGGGAGGTCTTCTCCAAACTCAAATGTATTGAGGAAACCCAATTCTTTCATAGAAGAAGCCATACTATATTGGGAAAGAAAAGATGTCTCATCTTGTCTGTAAGTATATTCAACAGATTCTTTTATTCCCTCTGTTGAATATGTATATTTTCCTTTCAATTTTCCTCTCATAAAATCCGTTTCCGAAAAATTGATTGATGGTCCTGGACAATGCCTTTCAGGTAATTCATCTTTAACATCGTTCCAACTCAAAAAGGAATAATGTATTTTTCCGTTTCTAGAGGCATCATTAATGTATTCTACAACATCAGGGTAACAAATATGTGAACCAAAATAATTAGACAATGGGATAATGGATGAAATTGAATTATTTATGAATGTTGTAGTATTACCATATGACCATTTGAAAATGTATTTGGGTTTTTGTGTCAAAATTCCCTTTTGATATTCGTATCTTTTTGTGATTGTTTTTTCGCCATTAAAATTTTTTATTTTTGCTATTCTCAAACCTCCGGCTATTCCTGATGAATTTTCAATATCTTGTCTCATGTTTATGAGTGTTTTTGTATAGGTATGAGGTTCGTATTCGAACTCAGAATAGCCTCCTGTCGGATATTTAACACCTGTGAGCATCCCTGTTTTAAGATATGTAAAATTTGCATTTCGTCGTTCTTGATCAATTATATTTAAATTATGACTGTTACCATTATAATACCCCCAATGATCGGTTTTTCTTGACATATAAGGTGGTAAAGACTGGAAATCATTGTATTTGAATTCATAGCAATATTCCGGCCTGAGATTATTATAGCTATCATGTCTATATTCAAAGTCTAACTTGGTCAGATTTAATCGTTCTGTTTCACTTATTCTATTCTCATTGTAGGTCATTTTGACAGACAAAAAACAATCATAACTATTATAAGCTACTTCACGAGCTATACGTATAGCATCCAGTTTTCGCCATCTTAAACCTAGCGTAGCGGTATCTCTTCTTGATTCAAATTCCTCATAATAGCTATTTATATAAGGAGCATAAGGCTCGCTTTGATATCCCTGTAAATAGCTGTAAGGATAAGGTATATTGCGATTTTTAGCCTCGGTCTCTGCCCTATACCCGGAATATTTCAGCACTTGATTCTTGTATGGTCTTTCATGAGAGTCTGAACTGTCAAATACGATTGATATCCCATCTGTCATATGGCGTATTTTCTTTAAATAAACCGGAGATATTAAATTTCCGGCATAATAAACCATCTCACCATAATAATTTGGGTCTGACATACTGGGATAAGCATAAAAACCACATGAACCTGATTTGGATGAAACAGATGTAAAACTATAAAACTCATGAAAATCTGCAATGAATTTACCTCTTTCATAAGTAAAATCATATATCCAGTTACCATACCGATCTTCTACACGTGTCAAATACCAAGCGTTGGATACCCAACGGGCAAAATCAGTTCCATCCAATGAAGGGGAACGGACTTCATATTGTCTAAAGAAATCAATAGAGTATTCAACAGCATCTTTTTTGAAACCAAATTCATATAAATTACCCTCATCATCACGCAGTCTAAAACCATTAATTGTTCTAGGTGTATAACGAATATAATCATGGGGAGAAATATGAATAGGAAAGGAGTAAGAAAAAGGAGAATAATCTATGTCATTTTCAGGGTCAAATATAACCTCTATGTTCCAGTCTCCAATGACCTGCCAATTTCCGTAAGAGTCCATAAAAAATTTTCCTGTTTTACCCATAAAATTAAAAGTAAAAATATCCGGCTCCAGATCTTCATAAAGATCACTAGCATAAATATTATTACTATTCAAACGATTTTTCACCTTAAAGTATCCTAACATTACTCGACTCCAAGGGCTTATAGCTTCATCCTCATATCCACGGATAGTTCTGACAATAACCCCTCCTGCGTCTAAACTCCAGTTTTGTCCTACCCAACTGGGATGGCTGTTCACCCTTATCCCGGAAGCATCATATTTAAGGGTAACCGGAAGCTTCACATACTTTGATTCGTGTGTATAAATGGGAATTGATAGATCAAGAGCTCCTGTATAGAATGAGACCGGAATATCCCCATATTTTCCTAAACTTGCGGCATTAGGACTTTGGATATTAACCGGATAGGGAATCTCAGATTGTGCATACATAGATGCAGGAATCAACAATAATGATATTAAAATCAAATATTGACGGATCATGTTTATTGTATTCGTCATGGCTATTTATTTCTTAAGTTATAAGTTATTTTGTTTTACATATTTCCCAAATAAGGGGTCTTGTGCCTTATCTTTTCATAAGTATTTCACTCACCTTGTATCCATCCAATGAGATATTCAGGATATATTCTCCTCTCGGATATGGTTCCATATAAACTTGTCCGGTAAAAATTCCTTCAGGTTTTGCGCCCCAATTTTCTTCCGTCAACATCCGGCCCTGGCGGTCACTTAATTGTACCCGGATGTTGTTGGCTGTCTTTGGAAGATACATTTCTACGTCTAATGTTGTTACTACCGGATTCGGATAGCAATTATATGTGAGCCCTTCCCAACGATTAGCGCTATTTTCTTCTTCCTTTTGTAATGCTTCCAGAATAGCCAGGTTTTCTTCATCCTCATCCAGATAATAATGCTCCTGTGGCGGATAAAAGAAAGCCGTACAGAAAAAATCTTTTGCTTCACCATGAATAATCTCCCGGCTCTTAACGGTCTCAAATACCGGATAACGATATCCTTCCACATACCATCGACAGGTTTCCAGTTCCAATACTACCGTATCGGTTTGCAGTCGGTAGTCGATGCTGTCTGAAGAAAGAACAGGTACAGGAGGTGGTGGTAAAAGGGAATAGGTTAAAGACTGGGTATCTTCTGCAATCCGCTTAAATGTATGGGTACGGATGACATGTTTCAGTGTGTCCTTGTCCGGCAGAATCATCATACCATAAGCATCTGCAACGGTTTCTGTTGTTCCCATGGCATCCAGCGACAGCCGGTCGCAATAACGTCCGGTTCCATGGTAATATGTTTGTACCCGGTCTTTGTAATGTACAGGGAATTTCATGAGTAACTCTGGTTGTGTATTTTTCAGAATAGTAGTTGGATTTTCAAAACCCCATAATAATAAAGAATCATTGGAAAGGGAATAATAATATTTGGTGTGATGCTCAATACCAACGGTCAATGAATCTCCCTGATTAAAATATGCAAGGTCGTATTCCTCATCTACTGTCTCCAATTGGCTGAAATCCCATAAGACATTTTCACCGGAACGGCCGGGATCTTTATAACTGACTTGTTGCTTGATAATGACATCTTCCGGGCGGAATATGTTCAGATTACTTTGCAGGGTATGTTGAGAAAATACCTGCATAATAAAAAGAAAAAATAAGACAATAGCGAATGAACGCTTAAGGTAAATTGTATACTTCATATCTTTAGATTTTAAATGTTATCACTGAGGATGCTGCAAAAATATACAATAAAAAATGAATTATTCCAAATTTCCTCAAAAAAATTTTGTTACAATTGATTTTTTAATTATCTGTATATCAGTATTTTAATTGCAGTTAAAATTTGGTGACTGTTACATGTTAGGATATGTGAATAAAATGAGTGTTTTTTTGGGGTTTTTTTGAGGAATTTTTAAAAGCTTACTAATGCTGTTGGAAGAAAAATAAAAAAAGAGCTGCCTTCATATTTCAGACAGCTCTTCCTATAATAAATACTTTTTAATATAATGCCCTTTGATTCTTAAGGTATCCTATTAGCAAAAAGACAGGAGAAGACTCGAGAAAAAGATCCGGAAGTGTATAAATTTACTCGATACGCCTTACTTCTTTAACCCCTTTGACATTCAAAATCATGCCGCACAAACGGTTCACATCATCCACATCGTGTACATAAACTTCCAAAATTCCCTCAAAAAGTCCGTCTTTGGTTTCAAGGGATATTTTTCTTATGTTCAGGGAGAAAGCTGTGAAAATCTGAGTAACCTGATGCAATATACCCATTGCATCAATTCCTCTGATTTCTAATGTGGCAGGGAAAGAAAGTGTGCGACTACTGGCCCATTCACAGGATAAAATCCGTTCTCCGAAGCTACTCTGTAATTTCAGGGCAATGGGGCAGGAGCGTTTATGGATAATGATTCTCTTATCATCGTTGATGAATCCCATTACATCATCTCCCGGTATAGGATGGCAACACTCGGCTACCGTATAGTTTCTGATAGTTCCCGTGTCCCGAAGTACATATGTTTTCTTTTTGTCGATTTCATCGGTAATTGTAGAAATATCAGAGAACTCTTTTTTAGAATCTTCTTGCTTTTTTACGGCCTTATACGCTTGTTTAACGTAACGAAAAAGGACATTTTCCGATTTTTCTTTTAATAATTTCTTGGCAGTTTCCGGTAAAACGATCTGTTCTGTACCTATGGCATGGAAAAGGTCTTCCCTGCCTTCAAAGCCAAAGTAAGCAGTGAGCCTGTCCAATACACTATGATCAGAGGGCATATCAGATCTTTTCAGGAAGTCTTCAGCAATTTCTTCCCCTTTCCGGATATCTTCTTTTCTTTTCTTACGGAGGGCGACTTCGATCTTTGTACGGGCTTTAGCAGTAGTTACGAAATTCATCCATTCAGGATGTGGAGATTGTGACCGGGATGTTAGTATTTCCACCTGGTCCCCACTATTCAATTTATGGCTGAGAGGAACTAATTTATGATTTACTTTGGCTCCGATACACTGATTGCCCACATTGGTATGAAGTTCGTAAGCAAAATCAAGAGCAGTAGCACCCTGTGGTAAGGTTTTGATATCTCCTTTAGGGGTGAAGACGAAAATCTCGGAGGCAAAAAGATTCAATTTGACCGTATCTAAGAAATCCAGGGCATTGGGATTAGGATTTTCCAGTATATTCTGAATAGTCTCGAGCCATTTGTCTAATTCTGTGTCCTCCTCTATGTTGTGTTCTTTGTATTTCCAATGAGCGGCAAATCCTTTTTCGGCAGTTTCGTCCATTTTCGAACTCCGGATTTGTACTTCTATCCATTTGCCGTCAGGTCCCATTACAGTAGTGTGAAGGGCTTGGTATCCGTTGGCCTTCGGACGACTTACCCAGTCGCGTAACCGGTCGGGACGTATGCGGTACAAATCGGTAACTACAGAATAAATATCCCAGCAACGTTTTTTTTCATCTACTTCCGGTTGGCTTTGAAAAACGATCCGGACAGCAAAAATATCATATATTTCTTCAAAACTGACACCTTTGGATTGCATCTTATTCCAGATGGAATAAACCGATTTCAATCGGTCTTTCATTTCATATTTGATGCCCATGTCATCTAATTTTTCCGTTAAGGGAGCAGCAAAGTGTTGATAGACATTATTGCGGGCGGGAGCTGTTGTTGCTAATTTAGTATTGATCAGCCTGTATTCTTCAGGATGTTCATACTTAAAGGCCAGGTCTTCCAACTCTGTTTTAATGGAAAATAAGCCGAGACGATGTGCCATCGGAGCATACAGATAGAGTGTTTCTCCTGCAATTTTGTATTGCTTGGCGGGCAATAGAGAGTCTAATGTACGCATGTTATGTAACCGGTCGGCAATCTTGATCAGGATTACCCTGATATCGTCCGACATGGTTAATAAAAGCTTCCTGAAATTCTCGGCCTGGGCAGATGCTTTGTCCCCGAATATTCCTCCTGCAATTTTGGTCAGTCCTTCTACAATCTGGGCTATTTTAGCTCCAAATACATTCCGGATATCTTCTACGGTATAGTCAGTATCTTCTACAACATCGTGGAGTAATGCAGAACAAATGGACGTAGAACCTAATCCCATTTCTTTACAGACAATCCGGGCAACGGCTATGGGGTGCAGGATATATGGTTCTCCTGATTTTCTTTCAACTCCTTTATGGGCATGATTAGCAAAGTTGAAAGCTTTGGTAATAATTTCAACTTTACGCCGGTGATTGGATGCCAGATAATCGTTCAGAAGAGCATTAAATTCATCTTCAATCAATTGCTCTTCTGTCTTTTTTTGTTCAATTATTTCGTTTCTCATATCCCACAATGAGATTTAAGTTTTAGACCACAGGAATCTTGATCACTTGTCCCGCTTTGAGTCCTGTACTTTTC
Organism: Bacteroidales bacterium; assembly: GCA_031552335.1. Lineage (GTDB taxonomy): Bacteria > Bacteroidota > Bacteroidia > Bacteroidales > Azobacteroidaceae > JAISFI01. The sequence continues at coordinate 11,907 of JAVBMQ010000104.1, forward strand.
ATATTATTAACCCGCATAAGGTCTTTAGCATCGACACCGGGATGTTTTTTAGCAATGGAATAAAAGCTATCGCCACTTTTGACTTTATATCTTTTATATGAGGCTGCACTATTGGCTGTGCCGGATTTTTGATTTTCTGATGCTGATGCTACCTGAGTATTATTACTCTGGGAACTTGCTGATGTTGTTGCAACAGAAGAACCTCCGGAATAACCCCCATTGTCAATATACAATACTAAATTTCTTCCGGTGGCTACCTTGGAAGATCTTAAACCATTCCATTTTTTGATTTGAGTAGTGGTGACACCATAATGATTCGCAATTTTCAGCATTGTTTCTCCTTTGCGTACTCTATGTGTTATTTTTTCCGAAGCGTTCTTGTTACTACTATTGCTTGCCAGATAAGTACTTCCCGGGCCTGCATACGAACGGTTGGGGAAATACATATCCTTATTATAGTCGTAGATGGAGGCTTCCTTTTCTATGAAGGCATAAGTATGAGTAGTGGGGAGTCTTAAGAAATAGGGTTTGTATTCACCGGGAACAATATCTTTCTTGAATTCCGGGTTCAAAGCCCGTAACAATTCAATGTCAATTTTTAGTACCTGGGCGATTTGATCCAGATGTAACATCTTGTTTACCACAATTGTATCTGTGGATAACGGTAAGCTGGTAGCAACAGGGCAAATATTATGTTCATTGTGATAGTTCATGGCGTAAGTAGCAGCAATGAACCAGGGAACATACATACGGGTTTCTTTGGGTAAATACTCATAAACTGCCCAATAATCTTTCGCACCTCCGGCTCTCCGGATGGCTTTGTTTACATTGCCCGGTCCGCAGTTATAAGAAGCAATTACCAGGTTCCAGTCACCATAAATTTCGTACATTTCTTTCAGGTAACGACATGCAGCATAAGTCGCTTTAACCGGATTCCGGCGTTCATCAACCAAACTATTGATTTCCAGACCATAAATTTTCCCGGTAGGCAACATAAATTGCCATAAACCACAGGCTCCGGCTCTTGATAAAGCTGTGGGGTTCAAAGCCGATTCCACAATGGCTAAATATTTTATTTCCAAGGGTAAGCCGTTTTCATCCAGGATTTGTTCTATCATCGGAAAATAAAAATCGGCCAGTCCCAGCATATATTGGACTGTTGTGCGCCTTCTTTCCGTATAATATTTAATACAGGTTCTGACAGGATCGTTGAACGGCATCTCTATAATATTTGGCAGGCGAGCCAATCTTTTGACATATACAGAGTCGACAGGATCAATATTATGATTGAAATCCAGGCAGTTATTGTCTCTTTTGGTATAATAATTTACATGCCAGCTCTTTAATAAATTATCCACATCTTCTTCCAGGCTTTCAGGAATATAAATAGAATCATCCGACAAAACAGAACCGGTATTCAAATTTTCTGAGACATCTGAATTCCCCTGGGTATTACTACTATTTGCAGGAAACATACTTTGCGGTTTCTGTGGAACCTGTCTCTGTTGCGCCTGCATTGTAAATAAAGAAAGACCTAAAGCTATCGTACAGATAGATATTTTCTTGTTTTTCATACTTAACATACTTAATTTCTACACAATTTACAATCCGGTACGTTCCGGATATCTAATCTTACTTGCAACTATTGTGCCATACTTTCTTAAAAAGTAAAACTACATTGCAATCCAAATGACCTTCGATTGTAACGTGTACGCTCGAATATGGCTGGTTCCACTCTCAGACTCAGGTCTTGAGAAATATCAAAATCAAAGAGCTGAGCATCTACATAAGCATCTATCATACATATAACGTATAAACCTGCCGTAACGATGTAGCTTAGATCACGATATCTTCTATAATAATCCTTTTTTCTTTTTAAAACATTTGAAAACCAGACTGTATCTGTTATTGGTTTTCCATATGTAAAGTCGTTATACGATTGAGTATTCGGATCGTTATCCGTCCAGTCTAAATAAGCATTGGAATAGTCTCTATAATAACGACTATTGAAGGAAATAGCATAGGCGCAACCCATGAAACCTCCGTATATAATCGGTAATTTCCAGTATTTACGATTATAAACCTGACCTAATCCCGGAAAAACAGCAGAAAAGATAACAGCTTTAGTCGGATTGGGTGAAAACTTTGGATTAACCAATGTATCTGTATATGTTTCACTTCCGATTTTTCCGACAGGAATACTTTGAGTAAATAGCGATGTATCCGCCGGAATGTCGATTGCGAGGCTGTCCGTTTCCTGTGCTGATACGGGGTGAATCAATGCACACAACAACAATATGGAAATAATACAAGACTTCAAACAGCAAATTTTGATTGCGCTAAGATAGTAATTATTTTTTTATTGAGTCAAAAACAGACATAATTCTTTCCAAATCTTTCTCGGATTGGAAAGGGATCGTGATTTTTCCCTGGCCCTTATCATCACAGGTAAGTTGTATTTTCGTTCCGAAAAATGCGGAAAGGGCTTCTTTTAGTTCTTTATATTCGCCGGAAACATTTACTGTTTTTTCTTTTCCGGTTTCTTTTTTTGTTTCCTGGTCATTGTTACCCTGATTGCGGATGATTTCTTCGGTTTTACGTACGGAGAGACCACCTTGCAGGATTTGTTCATATACTTCTAACTGGACAGTAGGATCTTCGATTCCCAAAAGGGCTTTGGCATGTCCCATATCGACTTTCTTATCCTTCAGACCCATTTGAATCTCAGCAGGAAGTTTTAGCAGACGGAGATAATTGGCTATTGTTGCCCGTTTTTTTCCGATTCTTTCACTCAGTTTATCCTGGGTAAGGCTATATGTTTCTATCAGATTATGAAAAGCAAGTGCAATTTCTATGGCATTCAGATCTTCCCGTTGGATGTTTTCGATAAGCGCCATTTCCATGACATTTTCATCGCTTGCTTTTTTGATATAAGCCGGAATTGTTTCCAAACCGGCTAATTTGGAAGCACGAAAACGTCTTTCCCCCGAAATAATTTCGTATTTATCAGGGCCTATCTCTCTTAAAGTGATAGGTTGAACCAATCCCAAAGCTTTAATGGAAGCTGATAGTTCTTCCAAAGCTTCCTGGTCAAAGATCGTACGAGGCTGCTCTTTATTGGCTTGTATCTTTGATAATTCAATTTCACTGATGGAGGAAGTCCCGTTTGTCTTGATTTCTTCCATGGTAATCAGGGCTTCAAGGCCTCTTCCCAAAGGGGATCTGGGTTGCTTTGCCATATCTTTTTATTTTGCTTCGTTTTTCTCTATTAATTCTTTTGCCAATTGTATATGGTTGAATGAACCTCTGGATTCAGGATCATACAACAATACCGGTTGTCCGTAGCTGGGAGCTTCACTCAATTTGATATTTCTTTGGATTACAGTAACAAAAACCATTTCACGGAAATGTTTTTTGACTTCTTCATATATCTGGTTCGCCAAGCGCAAACGGGAATCGTACATAGTTAATAAAAATCCTTCAATCTCCAGCACAGGATTCAATTTGGATTTGATGATCTTGATAGTATTCAATAATTTGCTGATACCTTCCAGTGCAAAATATTCACATTGTACCGGAATGATCACAGAATCGGCGGCGGTAAGGGAGTTGACGGTAATTAACCCTAACGACGGAGAACAGTCGATCAGGATAAAATCATATTCATCTTTAACGCTTTCCAGTACTTTTTTCAATACCTTTTCCCGGTCAGCCAGATCAAGCATTTCAATTTCCGCACCAACCAAATCAATATGAGAAGGGATAATGTATAAATTTTCCACTTCTGTTTTCACAATAGCCGAATGGGTATCAATGCCATCTACAATACATTCATAGATTGAAGCCTTGATCTCTTTGATATTGATTCCTAAACCGGAAGATGCATTTGCCTGGGGATCAGCATCCACAATCAATACTTTTTTGTCCAGTACAGCTAAAGAAGCTCCGAGGTTAATGGTAGTAGTGGTCTTTCCCACTCCTCCTTTCTGGTTTGCCAATGCAATAATTTTTCCCATAATTACTTTGTTTTTTTCCGCGCACAAAAATACGATTTATTCGGAATACTACCCATTTATAAATGTAAAACTATGTAATGATTGTTGATAAGTATGGTTAATTGTTGATAACTTTGTATCTTTGCGAGAAAAAAGAATGGATATGAGACCTCTGATTTTGGTTACTAATGATGATGGAGTAAAATCGCCCGGAATACGTGCATTGGCAGAAGCTTTAATACCTCTCGGTGATGTAGTGGTTTTAGCTCCTGACGGTCCTCGATCCGGTATGTCAAGTGCAATAACATCTTTGGTGCCGATCCGGGTAAAAGAAGAGAGAAAAGAAGAGGGACTGACTGTATATAGTTGTACCGGTACTCCTGTGGATTGCGTAAAAGTAGCTATCAATGAAATTCTCCATCGGAAACCTGATTTATTGGTTTCCGGAATCAATCATGGATCTAATTCTGCGATTTGTATTTTATATTCGGGAACTATGGGCGCTGCTTTGGAGGGGGCTATATTTGGCGTTCATTCCATCGGGATTTCGTTGACTCATCATTCCCAGGATGCAGACTTTACGAATGCGTCCCAATATGCCCGCATTATTGCCGAAAAGGTATTGAGAGAAGGGCTTCCTTCCGGTGTGTGCCTGAATGTGAATGTTCCTCATGAACAAAAAATCAAAGGGATTAAGATATGTACTCAGACCAAAGGCCGGTGGGTCAATGAGTTCTTTAAATCGATGGATCCGAAGCATAACAGTGTATATTGGCTAACGGGAGATTTCCGGAACGATGAACCGGACAACATGGCGTCTGATGAATGGGCTTTATCGAATGGATATGTTTCGGTTGTCCCCAGCAAGATTGATATGACGGCTTACGAAATTGTGGAAAGCATAAAACACTGGGAATGAAATACTACCTGATAGTCGGAGAAGCATCCGGTGATTTGCATGCCTCTAACCTGATGAAGGCATTAAAAAATGTCGATAAAAACGCCGAATTTCGTTTTTTTGGAGGAGATCTGATGCAGGCTGTCGGAGGAGAAATGGTTAAACATTACCGGGAAATGGCATATATGGGCTTTATTCCTGTGCTTTTACATTTGAGAACTATCTTCAGAAATATGGAACTGTGCCGGAAAGATATTTCTTCCTATCAGCCGGATGTTGTTATATTGGTCGATTATCCGGGTTTTAACCTGAAAATTGCTAAATATGTAAAGTCTGAATTGCAAATTCCTGTTTATTATTATATTTCTCCGAAGATATGGGCATGGAAAACCTATCGCATCAAAGATATTCGCCGGTATGTAGATAAGATGTTTTCCATTTTACCTTTTGAAGTGGGCTTTTATCAACAATATAATTATGCAGTCGACTATGTTGGGAATCCCACAGTAGATGCTGTGGCCAATCGGGATTTTTCTGATGAAAGTTTTGAGGATTTCGTTCTGGTCAATGATTTGGATAAACGTCCCAAGATTGCCCTTTTGGCCGGAAGCCGGAAGCAAGAGATCAAAGATAATTTACCGGTCATGTTGAAAACGGCATCAGATTTTAGGGATTATCAGATGGTAATTGCCGGGGCGCCGGGGATTGATCCGGCATATTACGAGACTTTTACAAAAGATTTCCCTGTTAAGATTGTTTTTAGTCAGACTTATAGGCTTTTGCAACAATCAGATGTGGCTTTGGTTACATCAGGGACAGCTACATTGGAGACATCTCTTTTCCGTGTACCACAAATCGTTTGTTATCAAACTCCGGTCAAACATCTTGTTTCCTTTGTCTTCGAACATTTTTTTCATATCAGGTATATTTCTTTAGTAAACCTGATTGCAGGAAGAGCTGTTGTCAAAGAATTATTTGCAAAATATTTTTCTGAAAAAAATATCCGGGAAGAATTAAATGCCCTTTTAAACGACAAAAATTACAGGCAAAAGATGCTTGATGGGTATGAGGAGGTAATTGGTATTCTCGGTAAACCCGGGGCGTCGGAGAAAGCAGCTATGCTGATGTTTGAATATCTTCCGGATGCTGATGCAGAGGCCAACATTTAATTATTGCAAGATTGTAATTAAAAGGTGCTTACCGGAATATGATCGATAATATTATATATAAAATGATATTAACAGCAATCCCCGACCAACCCAGTAATATAATTAACACCATACTAGATGCTATCAGAATATACCTCAGGTAGTTATTTTTCCATGAAAAATCTTTGATCTTCAGTGAAAACATGGGGATTTCAGAAATCATCAGAAAGCAAAAAATGAGAATCAGTACAATGATAACCGATACATATAAAAGTTCATTCCCTTCAACATATGTATGAGTTCCTACAATGGCGGAAGCCCAGAACATGGCATTCGCAGGGGTAGGTAAGCCAATAAAGGAAGTTGTCTGGCGTTCATCGATATTGAATTTTGCCAAACGAAGCGCTGAAAAAGCCGGCAATAAAAAAGCTATATAAGGGATATAAGTATCCAGAGGGATATTTAAAGTTAAACCTTTTAATGCAAAAAATATCATCATTCCCGGAGCAACTCCGAAGCTCACCACATCAGCCAGGGAATCGAGTTCTTTTCCCATAGGGGAATATGCTTTCAGTAAACGGGCAGCCATTCCGTCGAGAAAATCAAAAACAGCGGCAACTATAATCCAGAGAAATGCATATGGGAATAATCCTTCAAATGCCATGATGCAAGCAATGCACCCTGAGATAAGATTCAGGCAGGTAATAGCATTAGGGATATATTTTTTCATGGCTTATGAATTTTAATGAAGACGCGCCAGTGGAGTAATGTCTCCTGTGACTTTCTGGTCCATTTCAACGAGCACTTCCGTATTTAAAGGAAGGAACAAATCTACCCGGGAACCAAATTTGATGAATCCCATCTGGTCATTGATTTCACAGGTTTCTCCTTCTTCTGCATAGGTGACAATTCTGCGGGCCATAGCGCCTGCAATCTGTCGGGCCAGGATTTTTTCACCGTTAGCTGTTTCAATAACAATCGTCGAACGTTCGTTTTCAGTACTCGATTTAGGAAGGTAAGCCGCCATGAAACGACCTTTCTGGTGAGATACATGGACTACTTTTCCAGCTACCGGAAACCAATTGGCATGTACATTAAAAACAGACATAAAAATAGAAACCTGTAGGCGCTTTTCTCCAAAATATTCATGCTCCATTACTTCCTCTATTGCCACAATTGTCCCATCGGCAGGTGCGACCACCAAACCTTCCGTATCACCGTGGAAAGTCCGCCTCGGACTCCTGAAAAAATTCAGGACCAACAAGAATAAAAAAATGGAAAGGGCTGAAGTAATATAAAACAGAAAACACTTACCGGTAAAATAGTATATTCCCAGGTTAATCAATAAAAGTATAAAAAACAATACTAAAAGGATATTATTCCCTTCTTTATGAACTTTCATTTATCAAATTTTATGTTCTTTACTGTCGCAAAAGTAAATCTATTTTATGTAATCCGCAAATAAATGCAATTAAATGATTCGAGATTTCACATAACCCTCTTGCTGGAGTATCTCTAATAATCTTTTACGAAAGTCTCCCTGGATGATTATTTCGCCATCTTTGGCAGATCCACCTACGCCACATTTAACTTTTAGTTGTCGTCCCAATTCTTTCAAATCATCGTCAGTTCCGGTAAAACCTGTAATAAGAGTTACCATTTTTCCTCCCCGGTTTCTTTTATCCAAAGAAATGCGTAACAGTTGTTTTTCTTTAGGCAATGTATCTTGCTCGTCTTCTTTATCCGTTTCATAGCTGAAATCCGGATTAGTAGAATACACCACATTCAAACGGTCTTTCCAATCATTATTTTTCATTTCTCTGCCTTTTTTTAATAACAAAAGTAACATTTTTTGTCAATAAAATATTTTTTACGCTATTTTTATTTACATTTGCGCATTAAACATCCAGAAAACAGATGCCACGAAATCCGATTGAAGAACAATGGAAAGTTCCGGAACCTACCTTACGCAGGTTGCCGTGGTATCTTGCATTTATCAAATTACTTAAGAACAGGGGAGAAACTTTTGTCTCATCTACACAGATCGCTAAGGAGATCAGTGTGGATTCTTCACAAGTAGCTAAAGATTTATCTTTTGTAAATGTATCCGGTAAAACCAGAGTGGGTTATGAAATAGATTCTCTCATTGAAGTATTAGAGAGTTTCCTGGGTTTTACAGCTATGCACAAGGCTTTTCTTTTTGGAGTGGGAAGTTTGGGAGCGGCGTTATTGCACGACTCAGGATTGAATCAGTATGGGCTGGAGGTGGTTGCCGGATTTGATATCAGAAAAGATCTTTCAGGAACTTCCATTAACGGAATCCCGGTATTTCATACCTCAGAGTTCCCGCAAAAAGAAAAAGAATTGGGAGCCAGGATTGGTATTTTAACTGTGCCTGTCGATAAAGCGCAGGAAGTAGCGGATATGATGATTGCCGGTGGAATCAAAGCCATCTGGAATTTTACACCTTTCCGTATACGGGTGCCAGAACATATTGTAGTGCAAAACACCTCTATTTATGCCCATTTAGCGGTGATGTTCAATCGTTTAGGATCGATTTCTTCCCTTAAATAAACACTAAAAATATTTAATTCTTCATGAAGATTATTTGTGTTGGCATGAATTATGTATCTCACAATAATGAGATGAATCATACGTTATTAAAAGAGGATGAACCGGTTATCTTTCTGAAATCCGATGCATCCCTGTTAAAAGACGGTAAGCCGTTTTATATTCCGGATTTTTCTGATGAAATCCATTATGAGACGGAAATTGTTATAAAGATAAACCGCTTGGGAAAAAATATTGCTCCCCGGTTTGCCCATCGTTATTATAATGAAATAACTGTAGGAATTGACTTTACGGCACGGGATTTGCAAAGAAAGCTTCGGAAGGAAGGTAAACCCTGGGAAATTAGTAAGGCGTTTGACAATTCGGCAGTGATAGGACAATTTGTCCCGTTAAGCCGGTATGGAAATGTAGATTGCATTCCTTTCAGATTGAATATCAATGGAGTATCTGTTCAGAAAGGGAATACGGAAGAGATGATTTTTAAAGTCGATGATATTATAGCATATGCCAGTCGATTTTTTACACTGAAAATAGGTGATTTGATATTCACGGGAACCCCTTCCGGTGTTGGTACGGTAAGAATAGACGACCATCTGGAGGGTTACATCGGAGATGAAAAGTTACTTGATTTTCAAGTAAAATAACAAATAAAAATGAAAAATTTATTTATTAAGAAACACATCAGTAGAATATTTATAGTGCTTGTTTTGTTTAGCATACTTCCTTTTTTTAAGGGATATGCCAAAGATCCGTCTTTTTATGCAAGCGAATCAAAATTAGCTACAGGAAAATGGGTTAAATTGCAGGTACAGGAAAATGCCATCTATAAATTATCTTATGAAGACATCCAGGCTATGGGTATTAATCCTGCCAAAGCAAAAATATATGGTTATGGAGGATGGATGCTGGATGAAAGTTTCAAAGAAAATAATTATGCAGATGATCTTCCGGAAGTCCCTGTATGGATGAGCGGTTCTAATGCTGTATTGGATCCGGGGGAGTATATCCTTTTTTATGGAAAAGGAGTTGTTAAATGGGCGTATGACAATCGTGCTGCCGAATATAAACATAAGAATAATCCCTATTCGATGTATGGGTATTATTTTATTACAGAGGAAACTGGCGGGCCGGCTGTAGTTCCTACTGCCGCTTCGGAAACTGTAACTACCTCCACCACGTTGAATACATTTGATGATTATGCCAAACATGAACAGGACTTGGTTGCCGTTGTTCCTTCCGGAAGGGAATTGTTTGGCGAAAATTTTGCTTCCAAACAGAACCAGACTTTTAAGTTTAATATCAATAACCTGTCACTGGAAGAAGCTTCTGTTAGCATGTCTTTTGTTTCCTTAGCAACAGTTCCTTCAACAGTTTCTTTGTTTATTAATGGGTCTAATGTATTGACATCCACTATGTCTGCAGCGACAACTTCCACTCCGGTGAGAGTTAGCGATGTAACTAAAAAGTGGAATCTGACAGAAACCGGCGCCATTGAAGCAACTGTCAACTTTAGTCAATCAGGCTATAATGCCTATTTAAACTATTTAAGATTAAATGTAAAAAGATTTTTGAAGCCGGATGGAGCTTATACTTTTTTTAGAAATAGGGCTAATCTGGCAAATAACTGTACTTACGAGATCTCAAACGCCACAAATAATATGTTTGTGCTTGAATTAACGTCTGATGTACGAAAAATGCCGACTTCCTTTTCCGGAGGAAAGATGTCTTTCAATGCTTCCAAAAACGCATCCCAGCTTAGGGAGTTTGTGTTAATTAATCCGGAAGGTTCTTTTCCAAAACCGGATGTGGCCGGAACTGTTGAGAATCAAAACTTGCATGCTCTTCCTCAAACAGATATGGTGATTATTACTCCGCCTCTATATCAGGAACAGGCTATCCGTTTAGCACAGGAACACATCAACCGGGATCAATTGAGGGTACAAGTCGTTTATCCGGATAAAATATACAATGAATTTTCTTCGGGAAATCCTGATGCAACAGCATTTCGTCGTTTCATGAAAATGTTTTATGACAGGGCAGAAAACAATGAAGCGGAAAGACCCAAGTATTTATTGCTGTTCGGAGATGGATCACATGATAACAGACGCTTGACAGACAAATGGCGACAATTATCTTCTGATGGTTATTTGATCACTTATCAATCAGAGAATTCTACTTCAAAATCATCTAATAGTTATGTAACAGACGATTATTTTGGTTATCTGGATGATAATACAACCATACCTTCTGCAAATTTAAGATTAGGCATCGGTCGGTTCCCTGTGAAGACTGTTAAGGAAGCTCAAGTTGCTGTAGATAAAGTTATTTCATACATGGATGGTAAAAATCCGGGTAACTGGACGAATAACATTGTTTTTTTGGGAGGAGATGATGATGATGAGTCTGAAAAAACCAGGCATATCGGGCAGGCAGATGCGATATCTAAAACTCTCGAGCAAAACCATCCGGAATATCTTATCAGCAAAATATATTATGCTGCATTTAAGGAAGTGAATGATCGTGGTTATCCTACTTTCCCGGATGCAAAGAAAAAATTGGAAAAGAAGTTAGACAATGGCGCACTTGTGGTAGATTATGTCGGTCATGGCGCTTCTACCAAGATAGCCCGTGATGTAGTGACAATGGCAGATGTCAATCTGATGAAATTCAACCGCTTACCTTTATGGATTACCGCAACCTGTGATTTTGGCCGGTTTGATGATGTCTCCAATAGTGCTTCCGAGGCTTTGTTTTTAAACCCTAAGAGTGGGGGGATTGCTGTAATTACTGCTGCCAGGACAGTAAGTTCCGGAGATAATGACCGGTTGAATGGCAAATTATTCGTTCATATGTTTTCTAAGGAAAGCAATGGACAATGGCCTCGTCTGGGGGATATTATGAGAAAAGGGAAGAATGACGCCTATTGCGAAAATAATTTGAGTTTTAATTTGTTAGGAGACCCGGCCTTAAAATTAGCTTATCCGGAATCAACAGTCCGGATAGAGTCTATCAACGGTATTGCTACAGGAACAACTAATTTTCAGTTGAAATCAAAAGAAACCGTTACCATCAAAGGATCTGTATTAGACCGGAATGGAGAAGTCGATACGGATTTTTCAGGGAAAGTTAATCTTACTGTAATGGATTGTCCGCAAGACCTTTCCAGTCTGCAAAAGTTCAAAGATTCGCGGGGTGATTACTCTTATTTCCTTTTTTCAGAATATCTGAATACGGTCAGTAATGTGACCGGCAAGGTAACAAATGGCGAATTCACAATGTCTTTCCTGGTTCCTAAAGAAATTTCACATGGTGAAAAAAACGGGAAAATGAGTTTTTATGCAGTAAACGAATCAGCTGACCGGGGAGCAAATGGTTCTTTTTCCCAATTTTTCCTCAAAGGTATTTCTGAGGATGCTATAGATCTTAATGAAGGTCCTCAGATCCATGCTTTGTATCTCAATGATAGTATTGCTTTTGCCCGGGATGCGAAAGTAAATGAAAAACCTTACTTTGTGGCAAAAGTTTCTGATGCGTTGGGTATCAATGCTTCCGGATTGGGAGTTGGTCATGATATTATGCTGATTATTGATAATAAGCCTGCTTATTCTTATCCTCTCAATGCTTATTTTGAAGCAGATGAAGATAACCCGGGTTACGGAACGATTCGTTTCAATATTCCGGATTCATTGCCGGCAGGTGATCATACCCTCACTTTCAGGATATGGAATATTATGAATTTGTCTGCATCACAAACAGTACCTTTTACCGTTCAAACAGGTAAAGCTCCTGCCATATTTGATCTTATTGCTTATCCGAACCCTGCAAGAACAGATGTTAATTTCCTGATTAAGCATGACCGGCCGGAAACTTTGGTAACAGTTAAGATTTCTGTATATGATCTCGCAGGCCGTATCATCTGGGAATATGCAGAAACAGCTTATCCTGATGATCTGTCACAATCTCCGGTATCCTGGGATTTGACTTCTTCTACCGGAAACAGGGTGAAGCCGGGTATATATCTCTATCGTGCATCTATCAGTAATGAAAATAGTAAAGAGTCATCAGCTTCGAAAAAACTCATAGTATTAGGACAATAAAACCTTAATCTCGACGTTTTTAGTGTAATAATCAATTCTGAAAATAAAATCAATGAGAAAAATTCAGTATTTATGGGCCATCTGCTTTTTGTTTGTTTCAACGTTTGTATGGGCTGCAGATGATCCGATGGATGATTTAAACCCCATTTACACGGGTGTACCCTCTCTTACGATAGCTCCGGATGCTCGTGGAGGAGCCATGGGTGATGTTGGAGCAGCAACAACTCCGGATATGGCATCTCAGTTCTGGAACCCGGCAAAATATGCATTTGCATATGGTAAAGCAGGTGTGGAACTTTCATATACTCCGTGGCTAAGAAAACTGGTAAGTGATATAGACCTGGTTTATTTATCAGGATTTTTTAAATTAGGAGATTCCGACAGACAGGCCATTGGAGCATCTGTTCGTTATTTCTCTTTAGGAGAAGTACCTCTTTATGACAACAATCCTCAAAGTGCCGGAATTCCTTATATGACGATCAATCCTTATGAAATGGCAGTTGATGTCAGTTATTCCATCAAATTGTCAGAAAATTTTTCGGGAGCTGCCGCTTTTCGTTATATCCGTTCCGATCTGGGAGCCGGTATAGATGACGGTTCTGATGTAGGAAATGCTTATGCAGCAGATATTGCAGGGTATTATGAAAAATATGTCATGATGGGATATAATGAATGTTTACTTGGCTTAGGGTTCAATATCTCTAATATTGGTACCAAAATTTCATATGACGGAGGAAATATCAATAACTTTATCCCAACCAATCTGCGTATCGGGGGATCTTTCCTGATGCCTTTGGATGATTATAATACATTAGGATTCAGTCTTGATTTGAATAAATTATTAGTACCCACTCCTCCTGATTATAAATCGATGACTACTCCGGAGGAAGTGACGGCTGCCCGGGAAGATTATCAAAATATCTCTGCTATTTCAGGGATCTTCAAATCATTCAGTGATGCTCCCGGAGGGGCTAAAGAAGAGTTTGAAGAAATCATGTGGTCGGTAGGTGCTGAATACGCCTATGATAATAAATTCATGGTTCGCGGAGGTTATTTTTATGAAAACCCCAACAAAGGAAATCGCCAGTATTTTTCATTGGGAGCCGGTTTCAAAATGAATATTTTTCAATTGGATGTAGCTTACCTGATGTCAACAACACCTTCCAATCCGTTGGATCAAACATTGAGATTCTCTCTTTCCTTTGATATGGACGGATTGAAGAATTTAATGAGATAATATGATAAATATCAGAACAGGTTTCGGATATGATGTACACCGTCTAACCAAAGGGAGAGACCTTTGGTTAGGCGGCGTGCAGCTCCCATATGAATGGGGACTGCAAGGCCATTCTGATGCTGATGTGCTGATTCATGCTCTTTGTGATGCTTTGTTAGGAGCTGCTAATTTACGCGATATCGGATTTCAGTTTCCCGATACTTCCGGCGAATATAAAGATATTGACAGCAAAATATTGCTTACCCGTACCATGGAACTGTTGCGATCCAAAGGATATGAATTAGGGAATATAGATGCAACCATTTGCGCGGAAAAGCCTAAAATCAATCCTTATATTCCCCGAATGAAAACTTGTCTGGCCGGAGTTATACAGACAGAAGAGGAAAACGTTTCCATCAAAGCGACTACTTCCGAAAAAATGGGATTTGTAGGACGGGAAGAGGGGATGTCAGCTTTTGCTGTTGTGTTGATCTACCGTCCATGAAAAGAATTTCTTTGTTTCTGTTGGCTTGTCTGCTTCCGATATCTTTTCAGGCACAGGAACTGACATATATGTACCGGTTATTGCTGACCGGCAAGGGACAAAGTTTGTATTCAATTGACCAACCTTTACAGTTTCTTTCACAAAAATCCATTGACAGGAGAAACAAACAAAATATACCTGTTGATCTCTCCGATTTACCTATTGATCCTTCTTATTTTACAAGAATAGAAGCGCTTGGTGTAAAAGTAGTAGCGCAAAGTAAGTGGATGAAGACCATTACCGTACAAACAACAGATTCTTTATTAATTGATGATTTACAAGCGCTTCCGTTTGTAGATACTCTACATTTAGTTTACAGGAATGTTTTAAACGAAGGAAAAGAAGATATTCGTCCTGATGAACCACTTGTTGTAGCTTCTGACTCTTTCAATACGAATATATATGGTGATGCTTATCATCAAATTGCCATGGACAACGGCAATTTGTTGCATGAACAAGGTTACCGGGGAGAAGGAATAACGATTGCAGTCATTGATGGAGGCTTTCACAATGCCGACTGCATTGATGCCTTTAACCGGGAACAAATCCTGGGCACTAAAAATTTTTCGCATATCACCGCCCATCCGTTCCGTACTGTTGAACAACATGGAACAAGGGTGCTTTCCACCATGCTCTCTAATAAAAAAAATGTAATGACAGGCACAGCTCCTGGGGCCAATTACTATCTTTTTTGTTCGGAAGTAAATGGTGAAGAATTCCCTGTAGAAGAAGATTATTGGATCTCAGCCATTGAATATGCCGACAGTATAGGAGTAGACATTTCTACGACTTCCTTAGGTTATACAACATTCCCCGATTTACCGGAAATGAATCATTCTCATAATGATTTAGATGGAAAAACAGCCTTGATCAGCCGGGCAGCTACCATGGCTGCGGAAAAAGGCATTTTAGTCTTGAATGCCGGAGGAAATGAGGGAAATAAAGACTGGCAAAAGATAGCATTCCCTGCAGATGCCGATAAAATTATTGCTGTCGGATCAGTCCAGTCAGACAGCTCTCTTTCAGCATTTACTCCATATGGTCCGACTGCCGACGGAAGGATTAAACCGGATGTTACAAGCATGGGAACGCAAGTAACGATTATCTCAGATGAAGGAAAAATAGAAAAATCCAGTGGGACATCCCATGCGGCTCCTATTACCTCCGGTTTGATGGCATGCCTCATGCAAGCGCTTCCGGATTTGAGTACTCAGGAGTTGATCCAACTCGTAAGGCAATCTTCTCATATGTACAACCAACCGGGTGTACGATACGGGTATGGTATCCCGGATGTTTTCAAAGCATATGAAAGCCGGGCAACATCTTTGGAAAAGGTACAGGCTCAATCGGATTCTTTGATTCGTCATGTGGGCAACTATTTGTTGGTCAATGTAGATGTAGATTGTTTATCTGCATGTCAATTGACTATTTATAATATCCTCGGCAGGAAAGTGATGGATATACCTTCTTTATCATATGCTTCTTATGATACCGGTCACCTTCCGGGAAATGTATATATAGCCCATCTTACAGGTCCGGGTATCCGTTGTGTCTGCAAATTTATCATCCGTTAGTCTATGGAACAATTTACGCTCTTACAACTCAATGGATTAGTCTCCCAAACCATTCGGGAAGTTTTTACCGATTATTACTGGTTGGCAGCTGAAATTAGTGATGTACGAGTCAATACAAGCGGACATTGCTATCTGGAATTTATAGAAAAAAATCCGAAAACAGGAGTTATTGAGGCCCGGGCAAAAGGGAATATCTGGAATAACATATTCCGGATGCTGAAGCCCTATTTTGAACAAACTACCAGGCAATCATTTTCCTCCGGAATAAAAATATTAGTCAAAGTTTCTGTCGATTTTCATGAACTGTATGGTTATGCTCTGACTGTAGTTGATATTGATCCGAGTTATACCTTAGGCGATATGCAGAGGCAAAGGCAACTCATTCTCAGACAATTGGAAGAAGAAGGAGTGCTTGATTTGAATAGAGAACTGGAATTTCCGTTATTGCCCCAACGCATTGCGGTCATTACTTCGGAAACGGCTGCAGGTTATGAAGACTTTCTGGACCAGTTAGATAAAAATAAGGAAAGATTTGTTTTTTATCCTGTTATTTTTCCAGCCACTATGCAGGGTGATAAAACGGAAGAATCTATCATTGCGGCATTAAATACGATCTATACACATAGGGATCAATTTGACGTGGTAGTCATTATCAGGGGCGGAGGCTCTTCTTCCGATTTACATTGCTTTGATTCCTATTTGCTGGCTGCTAATTGTGCCCAATTTCCGATCCCCATAATTACGGGTATCGGACATGAACGGGATGAAACCGTATTGGATTTTGTAGCTCATACAAGAGCCAAAACACCCACTGCTGTAGCTGCATTTCTTATAGAATGTATGCAAAATGCTTACTTTGAGCTATCTGACATGCAACAAGCCATCGTGAGCCTTTGCGAAGAAAATATTCTGCAAAATAGACATCATTTGCAGACATCGCTTTACCGCTTACAAACCAGTACATCTGTGTTGTTGGAAAAGCAACAAGCCTTATTATATTTATACCGGACAAATATAGAAAACCAGCTCACACAATATTTTGCCCGGAAAAAACATTTGCTGGAAGTGCAGGAGCAATTCTTGCAATTATCTTCTCCGGAACATGTACTTTCCCGTGGTTATTCTATCACCACCAAAGATGGAAAGGCTGTAAAATCAGCAAAAATATTGAATCCGGGAGATGTCATTGAGACCATCTTCCAGTCGGGTAAAACAAGCAGCACTGTTCGCTAATCAAGCGCCTGATAGACTGTATTCAGGAATTTTTCCCAAATTTTTGTATCCGGGACCCTATTAGTATACAAAAGAATAATCATACCTTCTTTAGGATCAATCAGATAGTCGGTATTATACATACCTCCCCATGAAAGAGAACCTGGAGAAACCATTGGCGTGAAATTATCCAGAGGTTTAGGTTCCGTATAATTTTTAGGATAAATTTCAAATCCCAATCCGAAAGAAAAGCCGGAACTTGCCCCGTCAGGGTAAGGTAATTGGTTTATACTCATCATATCAATGGTATGTCTTCCCAGGATACGTTTGCCGTTGAAGCTACCACCATTCAGGATCATCTGACAAAAACGGGCATAGTCTTCAATAGTACCGTTCAATCCTGTTCCCGCCTGGCAATATAGCGTGTCGGATGAAAAAGGATTTCTGCCGCTCCAGACATTCTGCTGTGCTTTTAATTTTCCGTTTTCCTCTCTATAGGCTGTAACCATGCAGGACCTGTAACTTTCCGGATAATACCAGTCGGAATCTTTCATACCCAACGGTATAAGTATCGTTTCCTTCACATATTCCCGCAGGGTTTTTCCGGAGAAATATTCCACAAGATATCCGCAGACATCAGTCGACGGGTGGTAGCTCCACCTGCTTCCCGGATCAAATGCCAGAGGAAGTTTTACCAGGTCTTTTACTTCTTCTGCCAGCGTTTCGTAAGGTTTGTCCCTTTTAAATAATTTACTTCTTAAAGCAAACAATCTTTGATCACCTAAAATACCGGATGTATGACTTAACAGATGTCGGATTGTCAATGGAGAAGTGACTTTACGGCTGGTATATGTCCCATCTTCATTCACTTCAACCAAGACCTGATCCGTACATTCGGGAATATACCAGGAAACAGGATCATCGATCTGAAATTTTCCCTGTTCAAATAAAGTCATCAATGCAACACTCACAATGGCTTTCGTCTGAGAATAGTTTCTGAAAATATCATCTTTTTTCAGCGCTTTCTTACTTTCAATATCACTCCATCCAAAGGCTTTGTTATGTATTACTACTCCGTCTTTGGCCACAAAAGTAAGGGCCTGGGGAATGATACCTTTGTCTACATACTCCTGTAGTAGTTGGTCGATATACTCCAATCGTTCTACACCATTATTTGTGGATACTTTGTTGTATTGGAAAGACTGTGGTTTGGTTTGTGCAGAAAGAATAGTCACAAACCCCAACATAACGGTTATAGCCAGTAATTTTCTCATGTGCTTTATGGTATTTATTATAAAAACAATATACAAATATATAAAAGTTTTGTTAGAAATTAAGAATTAAGAATTAAGAATTAAGAATTAAGAATTAAGAATTAAGAATTAA
>JAVBMQ010000193.1:0-4557 GCA_031552335.1 Bacteroidales bacterium
TCAAACAATCGGCAGATTTCAAACACAGTCATTCGGATATTACCGGACTGAGGAACGGATACAATACCGTTTTCAATTGTTATTATTCTATTTTCCATATATTTACTTGTTTTGGTTGAATCCCAACTTTGTCAGTGCAGCCTCTACATTATCCATATCCTCGGCTATGCTCTGATCAAGTACTCTGGCGTAATGTTGTGTCATTCGAGTAGAGGAATGACCGAGCATTTTGGCGACGTTTTCCATAGATACTTTATTCGCTAAAAACACAGAGGTCGCCGCAGAATGTCGTGCAACGTGCGTGCTCAGCCGTTTGTTAATCCCGCACAAATCAGCCAATTCCTTCAGGTATGCATTCATCTTTTGATTAGTGGGGACTGGTAATAATTGTCCACGTAGCAGGCACTCTTTATCATCTTTATATTGTTCCAATAGCATTTGGGGGACTTGCAGCAGAGGGACATTGCACATATTGTTTGTTTTTTGCCTTGGTTTACGAATCCACATGCGCCCGTTGGCATCTTTAATAATGTGTTCCTGCCGAAGTCCTTTTACATCAACGAATGCCAAACCACTGAACGCACAGAATATGAAAACATCTCTGACTTGTGAAAGACGTTTACATGGTAACTTCTTATTGGTTAGGATATCTAATTCTTCCATTGTAAGAAAATCAACATGAACTTCATCTAAGTGAAATTTTATACTGGCGAACGGGTCTTTCTGCATCCAGTCATTGGCGAGAGCGATACGAACAACTTTTTTGAAAATCTTCAGATGCTTGATTGTGGAATTGTTATTACATCCTCTTTCCGTTTTCAAGTAAGTTTCATACCGACGGATAAAATTCTCGCTTAATTGACTGAGAAGAATATCTTCCTTATTCAGTTCCTTTCTCATAAATTCTTGGAGGAATTTTAAGGATGCATCAAACTTATAGATCGTAGATGGGGAATACTCTGTATTAATTAGCTTTCGGCATCGTTCATTGTGTTCCGTATGAACCTCTACTAAGGTTTTCCCTTCATCTTCTTTGGTGTTTCCTAAAAAAATGTCTTTGATAATCTGTGCGGAAATTTGTTTTCCATCAACTTCCAAGTCCCGATAAATCTGGTAAATTTTAGATTTTACGGCATCAATGTAGTGATTCAACTCTTGGGCTACTTTATCTTTTCCTCTGCTTTTCTCTTTTGCCTGACTCCAAAGAGACGGCAATACACTTCCTTGCATACTTAGGAGGATAGATTGTTTGTTTACTGTAATCCGCATGTAAACAGGTACTTCCCCGTTTTTCAATACATTTGATTTTCTCAAATAACACACTAAGCTAAATGTAGCTCTGTTTTTGTTCGTTTTTGTTTCCATAAATGTGAATTTTTTGTTGGTAAAATTAGTTTTTTAGCACCAAAATCCACTTATGCAAAATATTGCAAATTAGAACATTAGAACCGTTCCAGTGACTTATCCGTGTACCTGTTTTTAAAATCATGAATAGGTACACGAATAAGTCACGATTTTCTTGCGGTAAACCGCATTTTTTCGCTTTTTCGTACGTTTCAGGGAATAAAAAAATCTCTGAAAACCTATTGATTTTCAGAGATTTGCATAATCTTTCGATTTTTATCAGTGCGGCTGAAGGGACTCGAACCCCCACGCCTCTCAGCACCAGATCCTAAGTCTGGCGTGGCTACCAATTACACCACAGCCGCTAAGCAGGTGCAAAGGTAAAGCTTTTTTTGGTCTTTGCCAAATCCAAAGGGATTTATTTAAATACTTCTACTCGTTTACTTATCGGATCATACTCTTTTTTTCCCGGTTCTTGGAGAGGAAGTCCAAAAGGCATCTGGGCTGTAAGTTTCCAATTGGGGTCCAGATTCCATGTTTTAGCAACTTCTGCATCTATCAAAGGATGATAATGTTGCAGGGATGCCCCAAATCCGGCAGCTTCAAGCAATGACCAGACTACTAATTGGTGCATTCCGGCGGTATTGTCCGACCAGATAGGAAAATTGGATTTATATAAAGGATATGATTCTTGCAAGCCTTTAACAATGGACTGATTTTCAAAGAAAAGGACAGTCCCATAACCACTTGCAAAACTACCGTTTATCTTGGCAGCAACATCCGGATAATCTCTTTCCGAAACAACCTTTTTCAGTTCTTCTTTTACAATATTCCACAATTTTGTATGGTGTTCTCTCAAAAGGAGTACAATGCGTGTTGTCTGAGAGTTAAATGCAGATGGAACATGAAGAATGGCAAAATTAATAATTTCTTCAATTGATTCATCCGATATTAACGATTGATTGGTAATAGCATAATATGACCTGCGATGTTCTATAACTTCTTTAAAATCTCTTATCATGATAAGTCCTCCTTTATTAATTATCTAAAATTTACTTATAGAACAAGCTTCAGATCAAAATGTTTACATTTAAAAGGATTTGGTCAAAAAACAGGCTGTACAATCTGCACAGCCTGTTTTATTTTATACCACTGATTTCACCGGAATCTCCCGCTTGAAACTTTGCTGCAATGAGATCAAAGTTTCGGTGGAAATCACTCCTGGAATTTCCTGAATATGGCTATTCAGCAACTCCATTAAATGTTCATTATCCCGGGCAAATAATTTGATAAGCATGGTATACGGACCGGTAGTAAAATGACATTCTACCACTTCCGCTATTTTTTCAAATTCAGGGACTACATCTTTATACATGGAACCTTTCTCCAATTTAACACCGATATAAGTACATGTATTATAACCAAGGACTTTAGGATTGATATGATAGCCGGAACCTACTATGATCTTCAATTCAATCATTTTCTGCACGCGTTGATGAATTGCTGCACGCGATACACCGCAGATTTCTGCCACATCCTTAAAAGGAACACGGGCATTCTGTGAAATGATTTCCAAAATTTTCCTGTCTAATTTATCAATTCTTTCCATGGTAATAAAATGTAGTGTTTATCTGAATCCTATTATTTTACAATATGGTCGGTCGGTTCGCTTTCCGGAGTTGCTGTTGAATCCGGAGTTTCGATACCAAGCAATTCTACTTCGAATACCAAAGCTGAGTTACCTTTAACTTTTTCACCGGCGCCTCTTTCTCCATATGCTAAATCAGAAGGTATATAAAGCATATATTTAGAACCTACAGGCATCAAACGAATACCTTCAGCCCATCCTTTGATTACTTGATCCAATGGGAAGGTTGCAGGTTCTCCACGTTTGTAAGAACTGTCAAATTCAGTTCCATCAGCCAAAGTTCCTCTGTAATTTACTTTTACTACGCTTGTAGAATCCGGCTTAGGGCCTGTTCCTTCTGTAATTACTTTATATTGAAGTCCGCTGGAAGTTACTTTTATTCCGTCTTTTTTCTTATTGTCTTCCAAGAATTTAATGCTGGCTTCTTTTGTTTTTTCAGCATCTCTTTGTTGAGCTTCCATCACATAGTTTTGCACAAACATTTGTACTTGATAAGGATCCATTTCAAGAACGCTTGAATCACTTTCAATGGCTTGTTTCAAACCTTTGATCAACAAATCCAGATTCAGTTTTTCTCCGGGAAATGTTTTCATACTTTCACCAACATTAACTCCGATAAGGTAGCTGACGCTATCCAATGCAGATGTCATTTTCGGTGCTTTTTTAGCATCACAGGAACTTGCAAAAAATCCCCAAGCCATTACGGCCATCAATAAAACACTTAACTTTTTCATTTCATTTAAATTAAAATTATACTATATCTAATAATTCCACATCAAAAATAAGCGTACTGTTCGGTTCAATCATTTCACCTGCGCCATTGGCACCATATGCCAGGCCGGAAGGAATGAAGAATCTGTATTTTGAACCGATAGACATCAGTTGTAAACCTTCTGTCCAACCTTTAATTACCTGATTTAAAGGGAAAGTAGCCGGTTGTCCGCGTTTGATCGAACTGTCAAAAACCTGTCCGTTGAGTAAACGGCCTTCATAATGACATTTCACTTTATCACTGGCCGTAGGTTTGGATCCTGTACCTTCAGATATAACTTCATATTGAAGTCCGCTGGGAAGTGCTACAACTCCGGATTTTTCTTTATTGATCCGAAGGAATTCTTCTCCTGCCTGGAGATTCATCCCCAATTTTTCTTCCTGCAATTCCATAAAGAAATCATTAATGATTTGCTTGGCCTCATCGTAGGAGATTTCAGGTTTTTCACCTTTCAACACAACTTCTACCGCTTTCGAGAAATCGGATATATTGATTGTTTTTATTCCGGAACTTAAAAAATTGTTCCCCATACTTAGCCCTAAGGCATAACTTATTTTATCCATCAAAAAAATATTAAAAGAATCCGCAAATTTAGTGCTTTTACTGACATAAAAATACAAAAGCCTCTTTTTTTTGAATCTTTTAGCAATAAAAAGGAGATATTCTTGATTAATTGGATGCTTTTTCATACATTCGATGTTCAAATTCAAACATGACATTATTTTATTGTAATTATGGAAAATAAAATTCGAATCTATTGTAAAAATACTCAAACATACATGGAATTTAATCC
>JAVBMQ010000099.1:0-48380 GCA_031552335.1 Bacteroidales bacterium
TATAGGAATTTTTATTGATTCCAGTGTGGAACTGATGGATGGAGTGAAGGATACAACTGTATATAACAAAATTTTTGAAGCTGTAGACAGAGTTCCGGAAGCATGTAATCCCCACCGTGTCAGATCCCGGCAGATAGGAAGCATGTATATGATTGATCTGGATGTGGAAGCTGATGGTAATCTTTCGCTTAACGAGGCTCATGCCATTGCTGATGCCGTGGAAAGAAGTATCAAAGAATCTGTTGAAAATGTATATGATATAGTTGTGCATATTGAGCCTAAAGGGAGGCATCATGCGGTAGAGAAGTTTGGAATTGATAAGGAAATGATTTGATAATTGACAATTAGGTCAAGACAAGTTTAATATCTAATATCATAATATAATGAAAAAAATTTTATTACTCTGTGTGTTGTTTGGGTCTTCTTTGTGGCAGACTGTGTTGGCAAAGGCCAGTTTTAATGAACCTGATTCCGCTTATTTATTTGCATATGCAACGGATAAGAATGCGGGACATAATGGCTTACATTTTGCCTGGAGTCTTGATGGAAAAGATTGGCATGCAATTGGTCCTGAGTATGGCTTTGTAAAATGTGATTATGGACGCTGGGGCGCAGAAAAGAGAATGTTAACGCCCTATTTATTTCATGCTCAGGATGGTATGTGGCATTGTGTCTGGAGCCTGAATGAGCGGGATGGCGCTTTTGCCCATGCGGCTTCCGAAGATCTTGTTTACTGGAAGAGTCAATCATATCCGGTTGTGATGGAAAATAAAAATTGTCTGATGCCGGAGTTAAGTTATGACAAAACAAAAAAACAATATCTTATCTCCTGGCAGAGTAAGGACGGTGAATCTTTTCGATCTTATTATGTGACTACTAAAGATTTCAAAACATATACGTCTGCAGAAAAATTACAGGAAGGAACTTTGCCGGCAGACTTGCGTCAGAATATTATTGTTTCGGGAAAAACGGAACGAGGAACTGTAAATAAAGTTTCCTGGACTGTCATTGATGGTTTGTATAATGCCAAAAATCTGGCAGAATATAACAGGGCATTGTATACAGAGAATGCCAAGACAGATCCGGAACGCTTTGCTTCATTGAAACCGGTAGATGCTGTTTTTACTCCGACGGTTTCCGGTAGTAAGAAAATCAGTGATTTGCTGATTGGAATCTTTTTTGAAGATATTAACTATGCTGCCGATGGCGGTTTATACGCAGAGCTTGTTCAGAACCGTGATTTTGAATATGCACTTAGTGATAAGGAAGGAAATGATAAATCCTGGAATAGTTATCATTCCTGGAAACTGAATGGAGATCAGGCTATTTTTAATATTGATACGATAACTCCGATTCATCCTCATAATAAACATTATGCAGTGCTTCAAATTAATCAGAAGGGAGCCGGATTGCTTAATGAAGGTTTTGACGGGATAGCTATCAAAGCCGGAGAAAAATACAACTTTTCAATATTTGCCCGGATGTTGTCCGGAAAAGCGGGCAATATTATTGTTCGTTTGATCGATGAAAACGGAAAGGTGTGCGGAGAAACATCCACGAAAAATATTTCTCAGGAATGGAAAAAATATGAAGCTGTATTACTGGCTAAAGAAACAGTATCTAATGCTAAATTGGAAATTCTTCCTCAGATTACAGGTAGTGTTGCTTTGGATATGATTTCTTTATTCCCTCAAAAGACATTCAAAGGGCGTAAAAATGGGTTAAGAGAAGACCTTGCCCAGACGCTGGCAGATATGAAACCCCGTTTTGTCCGTTTTCCCGGAGGATGTGTTGCCCATGGAGATGGTTTGGGAAATATATACAGATGGAAAAATACTGTTGGGCCACTTGAAATACGGGTGCCCCAACGAAATCTTTGGGGATATCATCAAACTGCCGGTTTGGGTTATTTTGAATATTTTCAATTTTGTGAAGATATAGGAGCAGAGCCTGTTCCTGTTGTAGCGGCCGGTGTTCCCTGTCAGAATTCCGGAACAGGAGGTGGCGGACAACAAGGTGGAATTCCTATGTGTGAAATGGACGATTATGTACAGGAAGTTCTGGACCTGATTGAATATGCCAACGGAGATGTTAAAACAAAATGGGGAAAGATGCGGGCAGAAGCAGGACATCCCAAACCTTTCAACCTGAAATATGTAGGTGTTGGAAATGAAGACCTGATTACAGATATCTTTGAAGAACGTTTTGCAATGATCTTCCGGGCAGTCAAAGAAAAGTATCCGGAAATTACTGTTATAGGTACCGTTGGCCCTTTCAGTGAGGGAACCGATTATGTGGAAGGTTGGAGAGTCGCTACCGAATTGGGAGTTCCGATGGTAGACGAACACTACTACCAACCGGTGGGATGGTTTATTTACAATCAGGATTACTATGACAGATACGATCGTTCCAAATCCAAAGTATATCTGGGCGAATATGCCGCACATTTGCCGGGAAGACCTAATAATCTGGAAAGTTCTCTGGCAGAAGCGCTTTATCTGACTGCTTTGGAAAGAAACGGAGATGTTGTCAGTATGACGTCCTATGCACCTCTGCTGGCGAAAGAAAAACGTACCCAATGGAATCCTGACTTGATATATTTCAATAATACGGAAGTGAAACCGACTGTAGGATATTTTGTCCAGAAATTGTACGGAGAAAATTCAGGAGACAGCTATCTCCCATGTGATGTGAAATTGTCAAATCAACAGGATAAAGTGAAAAAACGGATTGCCGTTTCATTTGTCCGGGATTCAAAGAATAATGACCTGATCATCAAAATGGTAAATTTATTGCCTGTCGATGTAAATTCGAAGATCAACCTGAAGGATTTCTCAATTGCAGATCCGAAGGCTGTAAAAACAGTTCTGACAGGTACTCCGGAAGATAAGAATGCCCGTCCGGAAGTTTCTTCCTGTACTGTTTCGGAAGAATTTATCTCGGAATTACCGGCTTATTCATTTACTGTTATACGCGTGAAGTTGAAATAAAAATGCTAAAGCTATTATTATTTGTTTTTATCGGAGGCGGAGTAGGTAGTGTTGCCCGTTTAGGCATTGCTCGTTTGTTTGCCTTTTTATGGGCGCCAGCTTTGCCGTTTGCCACATTGACTGTTAATATTGTCGGTTCTTTGTTGATTGGTTTATTTTGGGCAGTTCCCGCCATCTCCGATAAAAACTCTTGGATGCATTTATTGATTGCCGGATTTTGTGGCGGCTTTACTACTTTTTCCGCATTCTCCTGGGAGAATTTTAACTTGTTGAAACAAAGCGATATATTCCTGTTTTTCGCCTATGTTTTATTGAGTGTGTTTTTATGTATATTGGCGGTTTACGGAGGATATATGCTGGGTAAGACATGGATGCATTAAAGTGTTAAACAATCCCGAATAAAAATTAAAACGGGTTGTAGACTTGACTTATTGGCTGATTCTTTGTAAATTTGCAAAATTTTTCAAATCCCAATTTTCTTATGGCACAAATAATTGACGATGTTTCAAGGACTTTTAATGAATATTTGTTGATTCCGGGTTTAACAACAAAAGATTGTATTCCCGACAAAATCAATTTAAAAACACCTTTAGTAAAATATCGTGCAGGTGAGAAGTCAAGCCTGGAGTTAAATATACCTTTTGTATCGGCGATCATGCAATCGGTATCGGATGATAATATGGCTATTGCATTAGCCAGAAACGGTGGACTTTCGTTTGTGTTTGGTTCTCAATCTATTCAGGATCAGGCTGATATGGTTCGAAAGGTGAAGAAATATAAAGCCGGATTCGTGATTAGCGATGCAAATTTAACACCGGAACTGACGTTGAAAGATGTTATGGAACTGAAAGAGCGCATCGGTTTTTCCACTATAGGTATTACTGACGACGGTACGCCTAATGGTAAGTTGTTAGGTCTGGTTACAAGCCGTGACTATCGTCCGGGAAGAGATCCTTTAGACAAAAAGATCAAAGATTTCATGACCCCTTATTCAAAATTGGTAACCGGAAAGTATGGAATCACATTAGAAGAGGCTAATGATATCATTTGGGAAAATAAAGTGAATGCGCTTCCGATTGTAGATGACCGGCAACACCTGAAATATTTTGTTTTCAGAAAAGATTATGACAGTCATAAGACCCATCCCAATGAATTGCTGGATGCCAATAAAAGTTTAATTGTTGGAGCTGGAATCAATACCCGGGATTACGCAGAACGGATTCCCAAATTGATTGAAGCCGGAGTGGATGTTTTATGTCTGGATTCTTCCGATGGATTTTCCGAATGGCAAAAAGAAACCATTCAATTTGTCAGGAAAACTTATGGAGATCAAATAAAAATCGGAGCAGGAAATGTAGTCGACAAAGATGGCTTTAACTATCTGGCTGATGCAGGAGCTGATTTTATCAAAGTAGGAATCGGTGGCGGTTCTATTTGTATCACCAGGGAACAGAAAGGTATCGGCCGCGGACAAGCTACAGCTTTGATCGAAGTTGCTCAGGCCCGTGATGAATATTTTGAAAAACACGGAGTTTATATTCCTATCTGTTCAGATGGCGGAATCGTACAGGATTATCATATGGTACTGGCATTGGCCATGGGAGCTGATTTTATGATGATGGGACGGTATTTTGCCCGATTCGATGAGAGTCCGACTAAGAAATTAATGATAGGCGGTACTTATGTAAAAGAATACTGGGGAGAAGGTTCCAACCGGGCCAGAAACTGGCAGCGTTATGATATGGGTGGCAACACAGGACTTAAGTTTGAAGAAGGCGTTGACAGTTATGTACCTTATGCCGGAAAACTTAAAGATAATCTGGATATTACGATTGGAAAAATTAAATCAACCATGTGTAGTTGTGGAGCCTTAACCATCCCGGAATTAAAAGAAAATGCAAAAATAACATTGGTTTCTTCTACCAGTATTATAGAAGGTGGTGCACATGATGTGATATTGAAGGAGACAAAGACGAAAAGTTGAAATAATTGAAAATGGAGAATTGTTGTTTGATAATCAATTCTCCATTTTCAGGTCATCTTCCCTCACCTGTAGCTTGACACCTCCCAAGGCATTGCTAAGAAAAGGATGCACTTGTATGTTTAATTCATCTTTGATAAAGTAATAGATTCCTTCTGCATCCAATAAGTTGCATACAACACCTGTTTCATGTGAGAATGAAAATGTTTTTATGGTTGTTAAATTGTTGCTCTTAATGATATTTTAATCATATATTCAATTATTCCAGTATTCTTCCAAACGTTTAGCTTCTTCTGTTGTGATCTGGATGATTGCTCCATGTTTGGGTGATGTAAAATTAGTCGTTTTCATTACTCCGTTATTGAAATGGCCCAGATCTTTGAATGTAACAAAATCTGTTGTTTCACAAAAACCAAAGTTGTGAGGCTGAACACTGAAAACATCATACATCAACACCCATTTATCTTCTCCGATACGTTTCCATACATTGGGAGCTTCGCATGCACCAGGTTCCGTATCAACCGGTTCGGGATTGTATTGATAGCCACTGTGAATGCTATCGGATAATGCCATTTTGATACCTCCGGGATTTTCCTGAGCGACATACATCATACAATAACGCCCATCAGGCATGTGAGTGATATCAGCATCCAGGATTTGAATTTTCGAATTGGGATAGTTGAACAAAAGGCGGGGAGGGGAGACGAGTTGGGTAAAATCATCATCAGTATAAGCATAGTAAAGCTTTGTACCCTGATTGCCCAAACGCATGGTGAAATAAATCATCATCTTCTTTTCTACCGGATCATATGTTGTTTCCGGAGCCCAGGCACATCCCATATCAAGTTCGGGAAAAGCCTGATCAATACGTACGTTGCTGCGTGTCCAGTGAATAAGGTCAAAAGATTTCATCAATACAAAACCCCTGTTGTTGCCCCATCCGTAAGATGCTTCTTCTCTTTCCCATTGGGTGGTGCGGTAGCCTTTTCTTTTTGCGAAGAGATGTAGATCTGTCATTGCCAGATAAAAAGCGCCATCCGGTCCGCGGTAAACATGTGGGTCGCGGATACCTTTCTGATCAGCGATGGTATCTCCGGCAACTACAGGCTGACCGTTGTTTACAGCTGTAAAAGTGTATCCGTCATGACTTGTAGCCATAAACAGGCTATGAGTAGGATCAGTGAAAAAGACAAACAGGTAAGCTCCCATATCTTTTTCTGTAGGGATTGTGTGTTTGCACGCAGATGTTTGTGCATACAAAGCCATTGACAGCATTAAACTTAAGAAGGAAATCAATGTTTTTAGAATCATGATATTAAATTTTGATAAGTTTGACAAATGTACAAAAAGATATGGCATATTTTCAACTGATTCAAAAAATAATTCTTATTTCTATATGATAGATTGTACAGGAACGATCACCTGTTTTTTTACATTGGGAATATATTTTATCCAAAAAAATAATCAGTCTGTTTTTATTCTTTATCATATTCAAATAAAATATTAATTTTACCGGGAAATGGGTAATTCATGCAATTAAAACAAGCAAATATATTGATTGTTGATGATGATAAAGATGTCCTCACAGCAGTGCATTTACTTCTCAAACCGGAAGTTAAAAGTATTACCGTTGAATCCGATCCTGAAAATCTGCGTCGTCCGTTTGCCGCAAATTCATTTGATATTCTATTCCTGGATATGAATTTTACCAGCACTTTGCATACCGGGCGATATACGGGATAAACTTTTTATTCCTTTTTTCAGTACAAAAAAACACAGTACGGGTATCGGTTTGAGCCTCTCCCTGGAAATTGTCAAATTACATAAAGGGATTATTCAGATCCAGAGTAAAGAAGGAGAGGGGAGTGCTTTTACTATTGTTTTCCAGAAAGAAAAGAATAGTAATTAGAAATCTTGAATCTTGAAAAATAGATGGAAAATCAAAACCTTTTTGAACCTTACAGAATTATACTATTTCAATACCATTTTACATTATAAATTTTTTATACTTATGGAACAAATGTCGATTTTTGTAAAATTACGTCCTTCTACTCTCCCCGGAGAGAAAGGAAGTATTTATTTCCTGTTCATCAAAAAAAGGATGACAAAAACAATTACCACTCCTTATCGTGTTTATCAGGAGGAATGGAACTCACAACTTTCTTCTATACGTTTGGGAAGCTTTTCTCCTAAACGAGAATCGGAACTTCGGGAAATTGTGATTTCCCTGGAAAAAGATAAAGACGACTTGATGATAAAAATAAGGCGAAAGGAACAAACCGGGGGCTGTTCGCTTCATGAAGCTGTTGATATATACCGGAATAGATGCTCTTATTGTTTCTTTTCTGAGTTTGTAGAAACTTTGACTTCCGAAATGCTTATGCCTCAACAATGCAGATTGGCAGAAGCCTACCGTTCTGCATCAAACAACATGAAAGCATTTAATCAAGGCCGAGATTTACCCTTGAATGCAATCAATGCAAACTTGATGCAAGCTTATGAAGCTTATATGAAAGCAAAAGGAAATGAGTTAAATACAATTTCTTTTTATAATCGTAATACACGAGCCATATATAACAAAGCTATAAAAAGAGGATTGATAGAAAAGAAAAATGAGGATCCTTTTGCTGAGGTGTTTAAAGGGGTAGCGAAGACTAGAAAAAGGGCTGTTAAACAAGAGGTTATTGATGAATTAAAAAAATTAGATATAGAGGAGATTCTTAATAAACGTAAGAAATACAGCTATGGAATGAAAGACCGTGTGAAAAGTAATAAAGAGAATCCTGTTGACACAATTGATCCGGAAAAAGTAAAAACAGAAGAAGAAAAGAAAGATTTCAGACCCGTGCGAAAATCTTTGAATTTCGCACGGGATATGTTTTTACTTTGCTTTTATTTGCGTGGAATATCTTTTATAGACCTGGCTTTTCTCAAAAAAACGAATATGGAAGACAATCTGATTGTTTATACCCGTCACAAAACCGGTCAACGGTTGGAGGTTGCAATAACTTCTTCTATCCGGAAAATAATACAGCAATATGCTCACTATTGCAAAGATTCGGAATTTTTATTGCCTATTCTTTCCAATAATGCTACCAGGAATGAGTATATCAATGCATTGAAGCGTGAAAACAGGCATTTGAAAATCTTATCATCAATGATCGGTTTAAAAAGACCTTTAACTACCTATGTGTCGAGGCATTCATGGGCATCTATTGCCAGAACGAAAGGCATTCCTCTTGCTGTTATCAGTCAGGGGCTTGGACATGAGTCGGAGAAAACGACACAAATATACCTTGATTCTTTTGACTTCTCAATTTTGCATAAAGCGAATCAGAAGATCACAGAATTATCTAAAAAAGCCTCATAGGAATATATCTCATATCAAAATTATAATTACTTTTGAGGCCGTAAAATACGTAATCAGAGCTGATTCTTCACTTCCAAAGTGAGGAAAAACTTCCCTGTGACTTTTTATGAGTGCAAAGGTAATACCAATATGTCTATACGTATAGGTCTTATTCCGCCAT
Organism: Bacteroidales bacterium; assembly: GCA_031552335.1. Lineage (GTDB taxonomy): Bacteria > Bacteroidota > Bacteroidia > Bacteroidales > Azobacteroidaceae > JAISFI01. Next base: position 8,502 of record JAVBMQ010000099.1, read on the forward strand.
TGTGTAGACACATCCCGCCTTTTTAAACTTTTTCGAGTCTTATTTGTTTACGGAGAGACTTTTTGAGTGAAGAATTTAATGTTTTTGTAAGGAAATTTGAGATGGAGACAATCCAAGTTGAGTTTGACAAAACCTTAAAAAACTGCGATAGGATGAAAAATTATATTTATATGCTATTTCCTGAAATGTAGAAGTTCCCATTTCCAGTTCTTTTCTAATTATTTCTGCTTTATTATGCAGGATCCAACTATATGGAGATTCATTAAAACACCTGCGGAATTTTTTTTCAAATCCGGAAAGAGAATAATGTGCCAGATTAGCCAATTCCGGTACGGATTTTACATTTAAATAATTATTTATCACAAACTCTTTAAATCCTATATCTTCTCCTAAAATCGGATATAAAAAATTTGCAATTTCGTGCTTCGTATAACAGGTAAAGAGAATATGGAAAAGTTCTATTTTTTTTATTTCAATAATACTGAAGTTCAGATCTCCTATCAGGAAATATTCTTCTAAAAGATTCAGGTATTTAAATAATATGTCGTTAATTTTTATTGAATGAAAGTCATATTCAATTGTTTTTACTAAAGATTTGATTTCTTCTAACGGGGCATTGGCTGCAATCAATGCATCGGTTTTAAAATTGCAACTGATAAGATGCAAATCTTCTATAGCCTGCGCTGTGTATTTGCCCCCATGAGGTATTAATGCCGCCTCTCCGCAGTTCACAATGCGGTTTTCATAATTCTCGACAGTAATCAATAAGCTACCTTTTAAGACAAAAAAAATAATAGCCTCCTGCAACCCTTCTCTTGTGCAGGAAGATCCTTTAACGGTACAAAGATTCTCAAAAAACTTATTATTCCATTTATCTGAAAATATACCGTTTTGTGATTCTTTTTTATTCATCAAATTATAATATACTGATAATCAATTTGTTTTATTTCCGCTTTACTAATAAACATTTTTATTAATCCAAAACATTCATTTCAACTTATTTTTAATAGAGGTCTCAGTATAAAAATCAAAGCCGTTTTCGTAATGTTTCAATTATTGTGTTTTACTAATCATTATAAATCAACATAATAAGCTGGTAATTAAAATATTATTATTATTTGAAATTTTTTTTCCTCACTTTGGAAGTGAGGAAAATATTCTCCAGACTTGGTTCTTTGAGCAGTTTTGTGAAACAGTTATCAAATTGGATTAAAGTGAGAGTCTTTCAGTGGAAGAATCCGACTTGTGAAAGTCATTTTTTTTCATTTTCGATAAATAAATGTATGTGTGTGTATGTGTGTGCAATAGGATGGTTGTAGTGAAACCCAACCAGGAAATGATTCTCCCTTATTTTTTCCAATTGAAGTAATTTAATAATAAAAAACATATATAATGACACTATCAAAAAAGGGGAGGCGTATTGTATGTCGGCTGTGAAGATAATATAGTTTCAGTAAAATAGTATTGTTATTTTGAATTGTGTCTACTTCTCCTGCTTTTGAAATTAAAAATAAACTAGTAATTATGGCAAAACAAACATCATTCGCACACCAGAAAAATGTTCTGGAAAATTTTTCATTCCAACTTCAGACTTTTGCTGAAGATCTTAAAAGTCTATTCGAGAAATATGGAACCAACATCTCTTCATTATATGAAGAACAGGGACTTATGGAAGAAATCTATTTTGACTATAAGAATGGTTATATTGATGATCTCTATGAGAATATCAATTTAGTAATAACAAAATTACAAGATGAACATGTTCCCTTTGTAGAGAAGGAAATTGATTTCATTTCTTCTAGGCAATAAGATAAACCTCAAAATTTATACCTACAATATACATCGTTGATAAAAGCCGTACCAGATAGTACGACAAAATAGTAATATAAAAAAGATAATGGATCAAACCCAATTAACTGAACATATCTCTCAAAGGAATAAAATTTCCATCGGAGAATCTGAAAATCTACTCAATTCTACGGTATCCGAACTCCTTGACGAACTATTACGGGAGAAGAATGCGGATCTGCCGGGCTTGGGTAATTTGGAAATAAAAGTTATTCCTGGTAGAAAAACGGTCTTTTTTAAATTTCTACCCGACAGGTCTTTATCCAAAGAAGCTTCGATATCCGTTTTTGGAACCATTACCGAACTTCTCTATCAAGGACAAACTATAACATTGCCTTCAATCGGAATCTTTCAACCGGTAATCAATGAAAACGGTATTTGTACCCGGGTGTCGTTTATTCTTTCTCCCATGTTAAGGAGCAGATTGAATAACGAACGATCCGTTAATAATAATCTGCTTGAAAAAATAAGAGATAAAGCACCTGAGGATACTTCTGAAAACAAGCAACAGCAGCAAGAAGAGCCGATTTCTAAGGTAACGGGGAATGAAGTTATTGAAGATATTACCGAATTAATACCGGAAGTAGAATCTATTGAAGATGTTGTTGAGATTGCACCTGTAGCTAAGGCAAGAGAAGTGCATGCTAAAAGGACTCCGGTAAATGAATCAAAAACAAATAAGAATACCAGCAATGAAACTTTTGTTACGGAAAAAATTCCTGTCGGAAAAGAATCGGGCGTTACAAAAAAGATCATATTACTGGTATTGTCAATCATATTACTGGTAACGGTATATGTCATATTTAATAAGTTTCAGATAGATGATCCGGAAATCAAAGAACCAACTTTGCCTAATCTGGCAATCAAACAAATCCCAAGCCTTTTAGATGTGTCAACCGAACATTATGGAAATCCTGCCTTTTGGGTGTACATCTATGATGCAAATCAGGATAAACTTACTTCACCCCTGACAATCCCCATTAATACAGAATTGATCATCCCTGATTTAAAAGCAGCTTATAACGTGGATATGAATGATTCTCTGGAAATCGTGCGTGCAAATATGATAGCCGAAAATATATTAAAAAAATACAAACAAAAAGAATACTAATTTTTAATTGAATAATCTTATGAATAAGACAATTACAATGCTAATAGCCGGACTTTTGTTCCCGCTAATTACATGGGCGCAAGATGCTTTGCGGGTTGTTGTAACGGGAAATATTAAAATTACAGGTAATATGAAATCGACCGGTAAAGTTTATCTAGAAACCGGTAATGCGACAAATGCCTCAGTAGAAAACAATGGCCGCCTTTCTCTACCTTCGGGGATCACGTTCAATTCGAACGATGATGCTGATGGATTATTGCTAAACAGAGGTATTATTGATGCTCCAGCTGATCCTGTTTTAGTTCGGGTAAGTAAAAAACTTGAAACATTCAAATTTTATAATGTATCATTCCCTTTTGATGTTCTGGTTAGTTCAATTACCGATGGGGAAGGAAACCCATTGACTCTTGACACAGATTATTATCTTAATTATTATGACATTGAAACCCGGGCAAAGCTTGGTACCTGGGATGATAATGGTAATCCGATCAGTCATTGGGCATATATCACAGAATCTACTTATGTGTTGAAAGCCGGAGTCGGTTACCAGGTCGGTTATGATAACGAAATCCATCCACAAGGGCTGGAGATGGTTTTTCCTGCATTAAATAGTTCGGATGTTGCAAAATTATTTTCTACATCAAATAGCGACAAAGTTCAGCGCCTGGAATATTTTACCGGAGAAAAAGCCAGTATTGCAGCTACAAGCTGGGGTATCAATAATATTGGAATCCTGGCTTCTTCAAATTTCCTTATGTCTTCCGAAAATCTGGGAGGGTATGTCGGCTGGATTCAATATTATGACATCTCTCAATTGAATTATGTTAATATTGATATAGAAGATGAAAATTCATTTAAAGTGCTTCCTCCTTATACCTCCTTTTTTACACAAACTGCAGAAGTAGGAGAACAAATTACTTATATGCAGGATGGTTTGCTGTTGGGCACAGCTATAACAGGTCTTCGTTCTACCGGAGATGCTAAAAAAGCAGATATTTTTAGTCTGGGTATTTCCGGAGAAAAATATTCAGACCGGGTGAAACTTTATAGCGGAGATAATTACAGCAAGGAATTCAATCCTAAAGAAGATGTAATTAAAATGTTTTCACCAGCTTCAGTGGTTCCAAAAGTCTGGATTAAAAAAGGTAATGAAAGCTTGCTGATAGATAAAACCCCTTTTGAAGAAGCAAAGAAATATAATCTGGGTGTTGATATTGAAACTCCTGGAGTATACACTTTTTCTTCAGAGAATACTTACAATGGAGTATATGAACAGGTATGGCTGACTGATCAAACAACAGGAAAACGAGTAAATCTGATAACTGATACATATAGATTTGAATCTGATGCGCCGATATATTCCAATGAACGTTTTTCTTTGGAAATGGTGTTAAAAGCTGCTACCGGAATTGATAATGCGCAGGACGTAAATGCGATACGTGTTTATGCTGACAATGGAATCTTGTATGTAGAAGGCTGTAAAACCGGAGATGTAATTTCTGTTTACAATGTAACCGGACAAATCATCAAATCAATCGTTGCCAATGATGAAAAAGTTTCTGAACCACTTTACACTAAAGGTACAATGCTTGTAAAAGTAGATGGTGCAACATCAAGTAAAGTTTCTAAAATCCTCAATAACTAAAAAACCACAAAATGAATATAAGAAGATTTCTTGTGTTCACGGCATTTTTTCTCCCATTTGTTTTAATGGGAGAAATGACAGCCGGAGAACCGGGTTATAAGACCGCAACAGGTTATTTAGATCAGTTTTATGTGCAACTTTATACTGTTGCAGACGAAAAAAAACTGGATGAAATAATAGTCCGGACAGACAATACAACCTATGTTAATGTATATAACTCCAAAAAAGGAGATGCTCCTGACCAAGCTGCTCAAAATGAAAATCTGATGACCAGAAAATACCTCACAAATTCTGATCCTGCTAATTTATCAAGGATATCGCTTCCATATGGTGCAAATTATTATATTGATATTCCTTTATTTATGGAACGGATGAAAGCAGGTGTTGTTTATGAATTCAGATTGAGCAACATAAGCTTACAAAAAGCCGTAAAAGTTATTCAGATTATTAACAATGTTACCGGAGAAGTTTCCGGAAATCTCCTGGATGAAGGTTCCTCTTTTTCATTCTCTTTTCTTTCCGAAAAAAAAGAATATGAATTTACCTTACGTGCATTTGGAGCAGAACCTTTTATCGAAAATAGTGCAATTGATACGGATGCTAATTTGTGGAGCAATCCTTCTAACTGGCTCTCAGGAAAGTTACCTGGGGGAGACAGCCATGTAATTATTCCTGAAGGAACACAAGTCATTATTGAAGCCGGTAAAGATTATAAGATCGGATATCTGACTAATCGAGGAACACTGGTGAATAACGGGACATTAGAAGTGTCTGATTTTATGGAAGTTTTAACAAAATAACAAAATAACAAAACAAAAATGAAAAAGAATTTATTTTTCCTACTGTTTGTTGCAATTTTTCTTGCCTGCAGTAATTTGGTAAATGCCCAAGGCCTATATGAAAATAGTGAATCCGGAGATTTTCAGGAAGAGTCATCTTCAATACTCAAAGGCCGTCCTGATCCACAACCCGACCCCAATAAAGATCCACAACCCAGCCCTGTAGGAGATGCCTGGATTGCATTATTGGGTATGTCAGGTATTTACCTGGGTAAAGTCTATTTGGATACCAAAAAGAAAAAAGCGTGAGAGACTTTCCCAATATACTATGTCTTGTTCTGCTGCTACTGGTGGTTTCCTCATGTACTTCTTATAAGAAGGTACCTTACATGCAAACAGAAGCAACCGAATCTTTATATCAAACTGATTTTGGAAATGCTGTATTACGTTTCCAGAAGGAAGATATATTAGGTATTACGGTCAATGCAAGTGGAGAACCTTCTGTAGTAGCAGATTTCAATCTTCCGTTTCAGCCTGCGGCTACAAGTGATAATTCCAGTGAATCTACTGTAGCCCAAGGATATGGAAGACAAACTTACCTGGTAAATTCTCTGGGTCAGATAGATTTTCCGGTATTGGGAGCTGTCAGGGTGGAAGGATTGACTCAGAATGAGTTGGAATCATACTTGAAACAGGCTTTGAAAAAATACCTGAAAACCGAACCTATTGTCACCATCCGGTTGATGAATTACCGTATATCGGTATTGGGAGAGGTTGCCCGTCCCGGTCAATTCAGTGTCAATAAAAACCATGTGAATATATTGGAAGCCCTGGCACTTGCCGGCGATATGTCTATCTACGGGCGCAGGGATAATGTCAGCCTGATGAGGAAGCTCCCTGATGGCGAAATGAAAATCGTCAAACTGGACTTGAATAATCCGGAAATTGCATCTTCTCCTTACTTCTATTTGAAGCAGGATGATGTGTTGTATATAGAACCCAATAAAGCGCGTGCCAAATCATCAGATATTGGATCTCAAACCGGTATATTGATTTCGATAGGTTCGATGCTCCTGACTGTAGTCAACCTGATAGTATTGATAGCTAAGTAAAAGACTCAATGAACAATAATATAGATAAAAACGGCAGTTTGCCGAAATCCAAAGAAATAGATTTCCAATGGTTTTTCATTACACTGTTTTACCATTGGAAGTTGTTTCTGGCATCAGTTGCAATCTGCCTTGCTTTAGGTTTTTTACGCTTGAGGTATTCGGTCGAAAATTATAATGTTAGCGCTGCTGTAATCCTCAAGGATAACAAACGGGGAGGAATGGGCAATAGTGAACTTTCGGTTTATGAAGGTATGCGCCTTGTCAATCCCAATAACAATGTAGATAATGAGGTCGAAATGTTTGTTTCACGTAACCTTGTACAGAGTGTGGTTAGTGAATTGGGGCTTTATACCACTTATACAATTCAGGGGAGGTTTAAAGATACCGAACTCTATGGAGATAAAAATACCAAGATATACAGTGCGGTTCCGGTTACTGCCTGGATGGAGGAAAATGATGTAAACAATTTATATTACTCCATCATTCTGGATATAAAAAAGAATGGGAATTTCCATGTCAAAGGCCGTTGCGGAGAAGAAATTATTGAAGCGACTTTTGCAAGTCTTCCGGCAACGATTCATACCAAATCCGGAAGTATCCTCCTGCAACCTTCCAGTATAAGCAGTCTGGAAAAGGAATATCCCTTACATATAGAAATCAGTCATCCCCTTTATATGACTAAGTACTATCTGTCTTGTCTTTCTGCGGAAGCAACAAGCAAAACGACTTCTGTAGTACGCTTGAATTTACGTGAAACCCACCGTAAAAGAGGTGAAGCTTTCCTTGATAAACTGATAGAAATGTACAATCGGGATGCTATGGAAGACAAGAACAAAGCTGCTTCCAATGCTTCACGTTTTATCAGCGAACGCTTGGATTACCTGAGCCAGGATCTGAATCTGGCTGAAGATAAAATAGAAGCTTATAAACGAGAAAATCAGTTGACTGACCTTGATCTGGAGTCTCACCTGTTTCTTTCGGAAGATAATGAATCCAACAAACAGTTGATAGATATAGGTACACAAACCGAATTATTGGGAATGTTGGATAAGGAACTCAAAAAAGACCAGCAAACCCTCCTGCCTGCCAATTTAGGAATTACAGATGCAGGCCTTGTGGCAAGTATAGGAAAGTATAACGCTGCCATTATGGAAAAGGAACGTTTTTCCAGATATACCTTGGAAGAAAGTCCGATCATACAACGCATTGCAGAGCGTATTGAATTGCTTCGAGAAGATGTTCATATCCAGGTTGACGGACTTCGTAAAACTTTTGCCATTCGAGAAAAAGATATTAAAAAACAGAATAAGACCTACGAATCTTATTTATATGATATACCGCGTCGCGAACGTGAATATGCTGAAATGACACGTCAGCAACAGATCAAAGCCAATCTGTATACAACTTTGTTGCAGAAAAAAGAAGAAGCGGAGCTCTCGTTGGCAGTAACAGCGCCCAGTGCGAAGGTGATGGATTCTCCATTAGCCGGCAGTCGTCCGGTTTCTCCCAAAGGAACATTGATTTATGCAGTCTGTCTGCTTTTAGGCTTGGTGATACCCTTTGCCGGATTAGGCTTAAAGGAAGTTATCAATTACAAGGTGGAGGACGAAATGGAAGTCAACAGGGGAAGCCAGATTCCCATTATCGTTTCCCTTCCTGTTGATAAAAGTAAAAAACCGGTAGTTGTTTCTCCCCATGCTACAACTCCGATTGTGGAAAGGTTCCGGTTGTTGCGTACCAACCTCCAGTTTTCTCTGGATAATCCTGCTAAAAAGGTCATACTTGTTACCTCTACGATATCAGGAGAAGGAAAAACATTTGTTTCAATCAACCTGGCAATGACTTTTGCGCTGAAATACAAAACCCTGTTAATAGGTTTGGATATACGCCGTCCTAAACTCGATTCTTACATGCAACTTGAGAAAAAAGATGGTATTGTATCTTATCTGGCGGGATTTAACCGCAATATTGATGAATTGATTCATACGAATGTAAATAGGAGTGGCTTGGATGTCATGATGGCGGGATATGTACCGCCCAATCCCAATGAATTATTGATGGAACCGGCGTTGGATGAGCTTTTCAACCAATTGAGGCGAAAGTATGAATATATCATTATAGACACATCTCCTGTGGGTAGTGTGTCGGATACTTTCCTTCTTGATAGGGTAATTGATGCATCCTTATTTGTTGTCCGGCAAAACTATACACCGAAAGCAGCTCTGTCTCTTTCCGAAAATATTTACGAAGAGAAACGGTTGAAAAACCTTCACCTGGTATTGAACGGATTTGGTAACCGTAAAGCCGGCAGGTATGGATATGGCTATGGATATGGCTATGGCTATGGTTACGGCTATGGCTATGGTTATAGTTCCAAAGAAAACTAAGGATAAATAAATGACTAACAGTTTCTTAACATTTAAATAAATTATAATGAAAACAAAAAGAGTATTAACATTTCTGGCGCTTGCTGTTGCCGTTTTCTCTGCATCGGCTCAGGAAGAAGCGACTGCAGGAGAAGGAGCAAAACTCCATTCAAAAGCAAAAGATAATTGGTTTATTTCAATTGGTGCAGGTCCTAACTTATTAATTGGAGAGCAGGACAAGTATGCATCGGTAGGTGACCGGATCAAATTCGGAGGAGAGTTCTCAGTTGGTAAATGGTTCAATCCGACTTTTGGGATGCGGATGCAGGTTTATGGAGGATCATTGAAAGGATTTAATTATACTACTCCCAGAGGAGGAAAATATACCCGGGAAGATCGTTCCCAGGCAGATTACCCCACTGGTTATCCCAATGACCTGACATTTACCGATGATACTAAAAAGGCTTTCTGGCAGGAATTCGATGCAATGTCTGCTTCGCTTGATGTGATGATGAATCTTACAACCTTATTCCGTGGATATTACCGCGAAAATAATCTTATTGATTTGGTTCCATATATAGGAATTGGATATCAACATGCATTCAGTAGTAATACAAATCCTGTTTTTCATGGACTTGTAGGAAAATTAGGCGCCCGGATGAACGTAAACCTGAGTAAAAACTTTTCAATTTACCTGGAACCGCAAGCCAATGTTACCAGTAATGAGTTTGATGGTTATATCGGTAATCGCGATATCGATGTTTATGCTACAGTAATGGCCGGTATACAGTTTGCCATCAATAAAAATTTCTCCACTCCGGGATCACTTTCTTCAGAAGAAGTTGATGCACTGAACCATCGGATCAACGAACAACACCAGATGCTGGAAAATCAACAAGATGTACTGGAACAACAACAACGGATGTTGAATGAGTTGAAAAATCGTCCGGCACAAAATGTTGCTGCGACTTCTCAGACAATCAACAAGGTATATCTGCCTGATTATGTTCGTTTTGGTTTGAATTCTTCCAAAGTAGAAATGTCTGAAAAGTATAAGGTTGAAGATGCTGCTGCCTATCTGAAAGCCAATCCGGCAAGTAAGCTACTTTTGATTGGTTATTCCGACAAGAAAACAGGTAATAGTAAATACAATTACAATTTGAGTTGTAAACGTGTTGAAAGCATTGCTACCCTCTTGAAAGAGAATGGAATTGAAGAGAATCGTCTTATTATTCAATGTGTAGGGGATAAAGAACAACCTTATGACCAGAACGATTGGAACCGTGTGGTTATTATGGTAGAGCGGAAATAATGACAATTTCTTTCTTTTATATGCACATTTCATGCGTGGGAGGCAAGGGGAGGATTACTCTCCGCCTTGCCTCTCCGCTATACCAAAGGGGATACCGTATAGTAAAAAAATAAGAACAGAGCGCCTGGTTACAGTCTTATAAAAATTGATGGGAGATAAAGATTTGAGAATAAAGATGTCAAGAGAAGTACAAAAGGATGCTGATCGTTTTATGTCAGAAAGTGATTGTAAATCAATGGCAACAGCTTTTCTACCATTTTTAGTTATTTAAGGAGGATGGAAGTATTTTTACCATACGGAATATTTTTATTAGTAAGTTGTTTGCTTGGTTTCCTTTGCGATACTTACAATTATAACCGGACATTGCTCTTTTTTACATTTGCAGTTGTTTGCATCTTTTGGTCTATCCGATACATGATAGGTTACGACTACGCGGGATATATCATTATTTTTGATGCGATCCGGGCTGGTGATAACTCTTATGTGGAACCGGGTTATCTCCTCCTGAATAAGTTGTTTTCCTATTCTCCATCAGGTTTTTTGGGTGCAATTACGATAATGACGGTAGCTACTTATTATTTTCTGTTCCGCATTTTTATCAGAGAACAGGCTCTTGGATGGGGCCTACTCTTTTCCATGCTTTTTCACTTGCAATTTATGTTCAGCAACCAAATACGCCAGGGCTTTGTATTGATCGTATTTATCTTTATTATTCCCTTGTTGGAAGAAAAAAAATACATCCGCTTTTCACTCATTGTGCTTGTTTTAACGCTGATGCATACTTCTGCAATTGCATTACTTTTGACAATTCCTATATCCCGTATAAAGATCAGTAAGTGGATTTGGTTAGGTGCTGTGGTGAGTTCTTATCTGCTATACTTAGCCGGATTTTTTAAAATCTTGGGAACTGTTGTTATTCGTATATTGCCCGAATATGGCACTGGTCTTTATGACCAGTTGGAAGGTGATTTTTATTCGATGCAGGGGTTTTCGTCTTTGATGTTGTTTTGGACATTGGTTAGTATTTTTCTGTTGTTGTACAGCGAAAAAATAAACCGTCCGGTGATGATGAATATTTATTTGTCAGGGATTATTTTATATTCGATTTTTTTCGAATATTTTCTTCTGGTCCGGGTTATCTATTATTTCTTTTACCTGTCTGTGCCTTTGGCTGCTATCCTGTGCGTAAAAGAACGAGGTTGGATCCGAATTTCTTTTGTTTCTACTTGTCTGTTGGCTTTTTATCTAATGTGTGCGAGTCTTTCGGGAATGCATGGAGCCTACCCTTACCAGACTCTTCTTGATTATCCCGGATATAAAAGATATCAAATGATTAAAAATATGTAAGAATGGAAGATCTCTCTATTTCTGAATCAAATGTGTGAAACCTTATATGTGTATTATTTAATTGATTAGACAGCATGCATCCAAGCAATAAAATAGCATTTAACGCAGGAATCCTTTATGGACGGGTATTTATAACAGCCGGTATTACCTTGTTTACTACCCGGTTGGTATTAAGTATTCTGGGGATATCGGACTATGGTATTTATAACCTGGTCTCAGGCATGGTGCTAATGCTTTCTTTTTTGAGTACAGCTATGACCGTGGCCACTCAACGCAATCTGTCTTTTCATAGTGGATCCGGAGATTCTGAAAATCGCCGCCGTGTTTTTTCCAACAGTCTGGTTTTACACTTAATCGGAGGAATAATCATTATTTTTGTTTTGGAACTGGCCGGTTGGTTTCTCTTTGATGGTTTTCTTAACATACCTCCTGAACGTATTCATGCTGCCTGGCTTGTTTACCGGATGATGATTTGCACGATCTTTTTCTCTTTGTTATCTATCCCATTTGTAGCTTCAATGTATGCTCATGAGAATATGCATTTGGTAGCAATTATTCATATTGTTGAGGCCATCCTTCGTTTGCTGGCTGCTTACTCTGTATTATGGATCGGTCACGGTGACCGGTTGATTTATTATGGCTTGTTCGGAGTGTTGACAGGAGTTATAGCCCTTTGTCTATATGCGGGTTTTGCCATCCGGTTTTATAAAGAATGTAGTCTGTCTATCCGTAGGTTTGTTCGTTTGTCTGAAATCAGAAAGATGGGGATTTTTGCCGGATGGAACTTATTTGGGGCTCTGTGTACAGTAGGACGCACACAAGGTTTATCCCTGATTTTGAACTTATTTCTAGGTGTCATTATTAATGCAGCTTATGCTGTTGCCGGTCAGTTGGGCAATTATCTTTCTTTCTTCTCTACGGTCATTCTCCAGTCTATCAATCCTCAAATTATGAAGAGCGAAGGTAATGGAGACCGAAAGCGTATGCTGCGTCTTTCTATGACGGCTTGTAAACTGGCATTTTTCCTCTTAGCCTTCATAGCCATTCCTTGTCTTTTCGAAATGGAGAGTTTATTGGGTCTTTGGTTGGAAGAAGTTCCTGCCTACAGTGTCATTTTTTGCATACTGATCGTTTTGGCTTCCTTGATTGGCGTTTTGACCATCGGACTTAATTCTGCCATCTTAGCCATTGGAGATATCAGGAACTACCAGTTAATTGCCGGACTGATTTATTTGTTTAACCTGCCAATAGCCTATCTGATTTTAAGAAAAGGATATGATGCATCCTGGACATTGGTTGGATTTATTATTTCTGAACTGCTGATTGCTTTCCTAAGGATCTTTTTCTTGAAACTCAAGGTTGGACTTGACCTTCAGGAGCTTTTTAATAAAGTATATGTCAAGGAAATTGTTCCGGTGCTCTTAAGTGTTGTTGTTTGCCTTTTGATCACGATGAACAGCCATGTAGCCTACCGTTTCTTATTAACTTTTTCCTTGTCGATTACGGCTTTTGGATTAGGCGCCTATTTTTTCGGATTATGTCCGGATGAAAAAAACGCTGTCGATCGTTTCTTTCACTCAGTAACAAGCCGGATCAGGAAAGAATAAAATGAATCAGATAAATATGTAAAAGACTAACAACACATGTTAGTAATTATCAACTCAATAGAAAAAATGAACGAAACTAAAAAGAAAATAGGAATTCTTACATTTCACTATGCCAACAATTACGGGGCTGTTTTGCAATGCTATGCTTTGCAGATGGTTTTGAACCGCCTGGGTTTTGAAGCTCTGATCATAGATAGGGTACCTGTTTCCAATGACCGGGAAGGAGATTTTCTGCTTCGTATTTACCAAAGTTTTGGTAAATGGATAAGGGATTTACTATTTGGTCGTAATTTCGATCATTTTCGCCGTTATTTCCTATCCCGGAAAACACCCAGAGTGGAAAATATGAAGGAATTATTTCTTGCCACTACCGGTTATTGGGCTGTCATTGCAGGAAGTGACCAGATCTGGCGGCCTGATTTTTTCAGAAAAATGATTCCGGATTATTTTCTGTCTTTTGCACCCTCCGGTGTCAGACGTATAGCGTATGCTGCCAGTTTTGGAAATGATACATTGGACGCATCAACAGATACTATCAATCTTATGGGTTCTTTGTTGCACCAGTTCGATGCAATATCTATCAGGGAGGAGTCAGGAACAGCTATTTGTCAAAAAACATTCGGAGTTGATGCACAAACTGTTTTGGATCCTTGTCTGCTGTTAGAGGCCTCCGCTTATTTCCCGATAATCGAATCCGAATCTCATGCATCCGACGAAGCGCCTTTTATTGCCTGTTATTTCTTGCATCCGGATCATTCAAAGAAAGAGCATCTCAACGCTATTTCTGCACAATTAGGTGTTGGGAAAATAAAAAACCTTTATCCGGAACGTCCTTATCCGTTTTTCTTTCCTTTTGGAGAAAAACGGCCATCGGTTTCCGCTTGGCTCAACAATCTCTCCAGGGCAGATTATGTGGTAACCGACTCTTTTCATGGTGTGGCATTTTCTATATTATTGAAAAAAGCCTTTATCTGTTTAGGAAACCCGAAAGGATGTGGAAACACCCGCCTGGAAAACATTCTGGGAAAAATGGGTTTACTTGATCGTTTGGTATTAGGTCAAACGCTTCCCGAAACGTCCTTGTTAAAGAAAACGATTGATTATACGAAGGTCAATGATTCCCTTCAGAGGGAAAGATCTCGTTCTTTGGACTTTTTAATGAAAGCGTTAGCCCTTGATAAAACTACTTTAACAACAAACAAAGCATGATTATTTCTTTCTTCTATATGGACATCTCTGGAGTCGGCGGAATGGAGCGGATGACCTTGCGCTTGGCTTCTGAACTTCATAATCAAGGGTACAAGATTATAATTGTCAGCCTTTTCGGATCAGGAAAACCTTTCTTTCCCTGTCCGGAAGAAATTGATATACAGGTTTTATATCCAAAGAAACCGAACAACTACATTTCTTATTTTTCCATTGCCGGGAAAATGCGTCGTCTGTTCAAGGATTATCAGGTGGATGTTCACATTGATACGGGTATTGTCAATAGCCTGTTTTCTCTTCAGGCTTCACGTGGATTGAAGACAAAAATCATATCCTGGGAACATTTCAATTATTTGATGCCCCAGATTCGTTGGCGTTTGTGGATTGCTCACCGGGCAATTACACGTTATAGCGCGGCAGTAGTGACTCTGACTCATGAAGATGCCAATTTGTATAAAAAGAACCACCACTGCAAGGCGAAAGTATTGTGTATTCCGAACTTTCTGCCAACCATTCCAAAAGAACAATCCAAAATGAGTTCCCGGAATATACTGGCAGTCGGCAGATTGAATTACCAGAAAGGATTTGATATTCTGCTTGACTGTTGGAAAGAAATTCATTCAGCTTCCGGTTTGGAAGATTGGACTTTACGTATTGTAGGATCGGGAGAAGATAGAGAAAGTCTTTTGCAACAATCCGAAAAGTTAGGATTGACCGACTGTGTTGAACTGGTTCCTTCTACGGATAAAACAAGTGATTATTACGAATCATCCTCTATTTATGCGATGACTTCCCGCTGGGAGGGACTTCCGATGGTACTGATCGAAGCCAAAAGTTATGGGCTTCCAATTGTTTCTTTCGATTGCCGGACAGGTCCTTCCGAAATTATTAGAAATGGGGTGGACGGTATTTTGGTTCCCGATAAAGATGCTGAAATATTTATCCGTTCCATGATAAGCCTGATGAGAGATGAATCCCGTCGGGAAAATATGTCGTCAGCAGCAAAGGCAGACGCCGTTCGGTTTGAGTCCTCTTCTGTAGTCGGACAGTGGAAATCCTTAATCCAATCACTATGATGAAACAGAATTGCCTATTGATAATAAGCCGTTTTCCTGATCCTCCACACAGCGGATATAAGGTGAAAACTTTTCATTTGGTGAAAATTCTTTCCCGGATGTTTAGGTTGCATATTGTGATTGTGACAGATGAAAAACAGGGACCGGAGAATATTTCATTTTTGGAACAACATTGTGAAAGTCATAATATTTATTGTTTTCCGAAATGGCGCTGCTATTTCAATGCTCTTTTAACGGTTCTGTTTTCAAAAAAACCGTTGCAGTCGGGGTATTATCGCTTCCGAAAGGTAAGGAAGAAAATCAGAAAACTTACTCCTTTGATGGATATTGTCATTCCAAGTTTGGTTAGAACTACAGAATATATTGATTATCAGGATATTAAGAAAGATTCTTTATGCATCTTGGATTTGGTGGATTCCTATGCTTTGAGTTATTCACGTTCGAAAGAAAATACCCGTTCCCCACTTTGGAAAACACTCTATGGAATCGAATCCGGACGTTTGTTCCACTACGAACGGAATCAGATAAAACAATCGGATGCCACCTTGTTGGTCAACCGTTCGGAAACGGAATATTGGAACGTTCATGGTCCATGTTTCTGTCTGCCCAACGGAGTTCATAAACACTTGTTTGATTATCCGGCTACAGAACCGGAATTGCATGCTGTTGCCTTTTTTGGCAAGATGGACTATCCTCCTAACGTGGATGCTGTTAAGTGGTTTCTTAATCACGTCTTTGAGCATTTAGACAAAGACCTGGAATTTTACATCGTTGGTATTTCGCCTTCAAAGGAAATTTACCAATTGGCATCCTCTAATTCCCGCATCCATGTGACAGGATTTATGGACGATCCTTATAGCATACTGAACCGTTGTAAAGCAATTGTCTCCCCTATGCAAACCGGAGGTGGAATTCAGAATAAGGTATTGGAAACGATGGCCTTGGGAAAAGTGAACATTCTTTCTTCTTTAGCTGCAGACCCGATAGGAGCCATTCCTGGTATTCACTACTATGTGGCCAATGATCCGGATGCATTCATTCAATCTGCGATTAAGGTGATCGGGGATAATGCTCTGCGGGAAGAAACGGGTCGGGCGGCTCGTAAGTTTGTACTTGAAAATTATTCGTGGGATAACTATGAACAACAGTTGGAATCTATTATTAAGGTAGTGTCATTGAAAAAATGAGTAAGAATGTACTACATATTGCCGATAAATGGGAGGGTGGCGGTGCTGAAAGCGTTTTTCGCTCCACTGTTACCCAACTTCGGAAGATGGACAAGGATGGAGTTCATTGGCTTGCTTGTCAGAAAGAAAGACGTGGAGATGCCTCTATCGACCTTATCTTTCCTTCAAATACGGCTTCATGGAGTGCTATACATTCTTTCTGCAATGAGCGGTTATTGTACCGGTTTCTTCAGCAGAAGCGGCCGGGGATCATTCATGTGCAGAATTTCGGAGAACTCTCTCCTTCCATTCTACAGGCAATATTTCGCTACAAACAGGATGAAAGAAGAACGGGGAGATCTATACTGGTAATTCATACTTCCCATTCTTTTCTTTGGGTATGTTCGCACCTGGCGGCTTTGGATTACCGCAGGGGAAAGCCTTGTCTGGACTGCTTGGAAGATAAATACAGAACCAGGATTTTTTGCAGGGGATGTAGCCGGAAGGGATATGTTCATTCCATAGGTAAAGGTTTGGCGGCTATTCAGGTAGATCATTATCTGAAAAAAGGACTTTTTGATTACTGCCTGACCCCTTCGGATTTTGCATCCAACCTGATCAGAAAACGGTTTCCTCTACAACGGGTAATAACAGTCAGGAATCCATTGTCTGAGGTGTTGTTGGATACAGCAGACTGCATTGATCTTCAAGAAAAAGAGAACAGGATTGTGTATTTCGGACGTTTGTCGAAAGAAAAAAATCTGCCGCTTTTATTGGATGCTTTTTGCCTGTTACAGCAGGATGACCACTCAGATACTGTATTGGAATTTATTGGAGAAGGAACAGAAAAAGAACTGTTACAAAATATGGTTGACAAGAAAAATATTCCAAATACTGTTTTTTCCGGCTTTGTCCCACAAGAAGAATTGAAAAAACGATTACAACGGGCTAAAGTCTCGGTCGTTCCATCTGTCTCTTACGAAACAGCCGGTTTGGTCGTTCCTGAATCAATCTGCCAACATATAATTCCGATAGTAACCCGACATGGAGCTTTACAGGAAAGCGTGGAATTATTCGGTTGTGGATTTTGTTTTGAGCCGGGGAGTAAAGAAGATTTAGCTCGAAAAATGGGTGATGCAATCCGAAATTACGTCCGGAATCAGACTCTCTTTGAGAGTTCAAAAAAGAAAGTCAGGGAAGTCATGCATGAGAAAACTTATGCCACACGCTTAATGGATATTTATAAAGAAGAACTTTTTTAATATGAACAATACGATAAAAAATATAGGTTATCTCTCATATTGTTACGGATGTGGCGTTTGCGGATCTGTTTGTCCGCAAAGGATCATAGAAATGAAGCTTTCTGATGAAGGATTCTTTCAACCTGTGATTATGCAGCCGGATTCCTGTAGCAATTGCGGTTTGTGTCTGAAAGTCTGTTCTTTTGTATCTGATCGCCCTGCAGATGACAGGGAAAAACAAATATGTGCCTTTTCAGGATACAGTAAAGATGCTGGAATTCTTCAGACAAGCACTTCCGGAGGGGTAGGATTTGAGATTGGCAGTATGTTGACTGAAAAGGGTTATAAAGCCTGTGCTGTTCGATATAACGCCCAATTGCGCCGGGCTGAGCATTTCATTACATCAACGACCGATGAATTCAGGGCCTCCCAAGGTTCCAAATACTTGCAAAGTTATTCCACAAATGCTTTCAATTCTCTTAATAAAGATGATAAATGGGTGGTATTCGGTACCCCCTGCCAAATTGATTCGCTCAGGAGAATGATCCGGATTCGAGGGTGTGAATCCAATTACATACTGGTCGATTTTTTCTGTCATGGGGTTCCTACCTACTTTTTGTTGTATAGCTATCTGCATGGACAAATGAAAATGGAAGGGTTCAGGGAATTTCCGCATGTCTATTTCCGTGATAAAAGTAGGGGGTGGCATGGGAATACAATGAGACTTCAAACAAAGGATAAAACAAAAATACATCCGATGAAGGATAAAAACCTGTTTTGTGAGCTGTTCTACAGCTGTACCTGTCTTAATAAGGCTTGTTATAGTGATTGCAAGTACAAATCTTATAATTCTTCTGCTGATATCAGGATTGGTGATTTCTGGGGGAAAAAATACAAAAAAAATGAACAAGGAGTATCTGCTATGCTGGCCTTGACCAATACCGGAAAAGAGGTTATTTCATCTATCAGCGGAAAATGTGTTATCCGTAACGTAAACCTGGATGAAATCATTAACGAACAAATGAAACAGACACACAAACTGAGCCGGTTCCGGTCTACGATACTTCGCAGTTTGAAAGATGAAAATGTGTCGTTAAGTTCTTTCAAGGTTTCAGTCATCCTGAATCTTGTCAAAACTAAAAAACGGTTAATTAATTTGCCAAATAAAATAAAAAATATGATTTCCTTATGAAAAAAATAAGTGTTATTCTGGTTGATTTAATCATTATTTATTCAAGTATCCTGTTGTTGTTCTTTCTCTTG
This sequence comes from Bacteroidales bacterium, assembly GCA_031552335.1. GTDB lineage: Bacteria > Bacteroidota > Bacteroidia > Bacteroidales > Azobacteroidaceae > JAISFI01. Next base: position 27,581 of record JAVBMQ010000099.1, read on the forward strand.
GAAGAAGGGCACTACTTGAAGCATTTCGAAAGAAACATCAATGCTTTCTATATCATAGCCCCCGTCATTGGTGTGTTATACCTCATACTGATGTATGCCTTCGGCCTGTACAATTCGTCCCGCCGTTCCCAGGGGGATTTGGTGTATACCGTGAGTCTTATTTCTTTGTCCCTTATGATGGGGATTATGGCAACCTGTTTCTTTGTCAGAGAAGAGGCAATGACTTTTCCCCGGAGCGTGATTTTCCTGAGCGCCTTGTGTTATTGGTTGCTGCTTGCTGTCTGGAGGTTGCTGGTATGGAAAATGGAACGGAAACATCATGGGATAAAAAATGTAATCGTAATCGGCCCGAAAGCAGACATGCTGGCATCCGTCATAGAAAACAAATACAGAGATATATACAATGTGGAACATACTATAAACGAAGACAATATTACAGTTCCCGGCATCATAACCAGGGAACGTCTGGTTTTCCTCTCGGACGGGGTAACGAGCAAAGGCCGTGAGAAAATCCTGTTGCTGGCTGCAGAAGCGGGGGCTGAAGTGTTTTTCATTCCCGAATACCGCGATGTTTCCATCATGTCTTCTTCCCTGCAGAAAACGGATGATATTCCTACCTTCTGTATCGATGTCATGGGATTGTCTTTCGAAGAACGCTTCGTGAAACGTACGGTCGATCTGATTCTCGGTGGTATTGGTTTCGTACTTGCCTTGCCTTTCGGACTTATTGCCGCCGCTATAGTTAAACTTGATGGTGGTCCGGTATTCTATTGCCAGGAACGGTTGACCCGTGATGGAAAAGTGTTCCGGGTATATAAATTCCGTAGCATGCTACCCAATGCCGAAAAACTCTCCGGGCCGGTACTGGCCGGTGACAATGACCCGCGCATTACCAGGGCAGGCAAATTCCTCCGTGCTATCCGGATGGATGAGCTCCCCCAGATATTGAATATCCTGAAAGGTGATATGAGTATCGTAGGTCCCCGTCCGGAAAGACCGTTTTTTACCAGGCAGTTTGAGGCAGAAATACCTCAGTATTCCCAGCGATTAAAAGTTAAGGCCGGACTTACCGGACTGGCGCAGGTGGAGGGGAAATACAATACTTCGTTTGAAGATAAGTTACGTTATGATTTATTGTATATAAGCAATTATTCACTTTTCCGTGATTTTGTGATCATATTGCAGACCATCAAGATTTTATTTGTGAAAGAAAGTACAGAAGGTGTGCAAAAAGAGTCAACAAAAAAAGCTCAAGTGGATGAATTGCTAACAATAGGAAATTATACTTCAAAGAATATTGCAAAGTGAATGAATCTTTCATCTTTGGATGGGATTTAAAGAATTGACAATTTTCAAAATCGTTCTTTGACATATTGGTTTACGCGTTAAAAAAAATTATAGTTTCCACCCCGGAAGAGGGTGCGGGACAGTGGGTTATTGTTGTAAATAATATATAATTGTCCTGCCTCTCAGTTGGTTTTGTCAGCAGGAGTTATCATTTCATTTAAACTAACAGAAATATTATGGATATAAAAAAAGAAAATACAAAGCAGCCGTGGAGTAATATCTGGAAATGTTTACATTGTCAGGAACCGGCAATTTACAAGCTAAAGGGTAGTGTAAAAGTTGAGATTGTTTTTGTGCTTAAAGGATCATTGGATTTAACAATAGGGAGTGTCGGAAATATAAATATAGAAGAAGGAAATATGACATTGATTCCACCTCATACTTCATATCAAATCGAATTAAAGGAAGGTTCGCATATTGTTTCTATTCGGTTTTCTTTAGAAGAACTGTTTTCCGGTCAATATCCGTTTTTTCAATTATCGATGTCAAAACGTTATAAATACAAAACTCAAACATCTCTTCAGGTTAATAAATTAATAAAAGAACATTTGTATCTGACCGAAACATATATTAATGATAAAATGCCTGTCAGGACATTATTTGAACTAAAAAGAGACGAATTTTTCTATTTATTATTCCATACTTATGATTTGGCAGAACTTGCTGAATTTTTACTTCCGCTATTAAAACGTAAAATAATACTCTCAGTCGGTTAAAAATATAAGAAGTGCTATGTGTTCAATAAATATAAAAAGATATGTAAGTGTATCAAAAGTGATTATGTTGATAAATATTTATATATGCAAAATTTTTATCCATTGTTGCTTAGATAGTAGCCATTTCTGAGTCAAAAATAAGTTTTCTGTTTTGTAAAAAGCATAATCAAGATAAAAACGTGTAAACCAATATGTGTATAACATAAGGTTTGCACGCTTTTTTGTGCAAATAATTCGGTTTCAGGTGGTTTCGGGAACAGGAACAAATAACCCACATCAAGTTCCCTTTAGGGAATTTAGGGGTAAAGTGATAATAATCGCACTAAATTTTAATTATTAACTATTAATTATTTTTTCGACATGAAGAAAATGTATTATTTGATGCTGACTATTTTTATTATGAGTGTGGCAGATGTGAGTTCCCAGGTTGTTATAGGGAATAAAGAAACGCCTCATGAAGGTGCGCTTCTTCACCTGGAAGGTAGCGGTTCGAATGGGCTTCTTTTTCCGAAGGTGTTAATCTCCGATTTGTCTCAATGGAGTTTGGAAGGTACTCCTATTGAGGGAATGACAGTTTATAATACAGCTCAGGGAAAAGAAGGAGTCCTAATATGGAAGGATGGTAAGTGGTCGTTGGGAGTTGCCGGAAATAATGCCGGAATACCGGTTGCCGGAATTTCTTTGTCAGCCACTCCGGTGGATTTACCTGTTGTGTTTTTACCAGGAGAATCAATTACATTGCAGGCAGAAGTTGCTCCTCTGAATGCTTCTGATAAGAGACTGTTATGGTTGTCGAGCAACCCTTCAATAGCTAAAGTAGATGCAGCTACAGGTAAAATAGATATTCTGAGGTCGGGCGGGATGATTACTATAACAGTAAAAGCCCTTGATGGAAGTAATATCAGCGCCCATTTTTCATTTAGAGTAGGGGCAAAAGTAAAAGCCGGACAGGGAGTAGACGATTATTTGATATTCATGTCGCACAATTTGGGTGCTGATGAAACAATTGATCCTTTATGGCCGGCTAAGGGACTGAATGGAAACTATTATCAATGGGGAAGGGTCGAAGCTATTGCGACTGTTGATACGCCGGATGGAATTATTTCTGATTTTCAGAACTCTCCTTCGCAGGATATAAGGGAACCCCAATTGCTTAATTCTAACGCAGATCCTGACCTGTTACAGTTGATCAATACAGCAATCAGGACAGACAAAGACCCATGTCCCCAGGGCTGGAGGCTTCCTACTGTAATAGAATGGGCTGGTGTGGCAGGAAACAATACAGTTACATATATGGGTAATTGGGTAGATGGTAGTAATAATTATACTTCCGGAGTTAAAATCGGAACTGACTTGTTTTTGCCTGCTGCCGGAATGCGTCATTGTGGTGATCCATATGCGCCAGAGATTCCTCGGGGAACATTGACCGAACGTAATTATTATGGAAACTATTGGACCAGTTATGAAATTAATCCCGGTTGGAATGCGGCTTTGCTTCGTTTCACACAAAACAGTCTGCCTGTAATCACGACCTATAAATCACAGGGAGTCAGTGTACGTTGTGTGATACAACAACAGTAATACCATGTATGAAACAAAACCATTTTAATAGAATATTATTTTTCAGATTATTAATATTATAAAACAAAAAATTATGAAAGTTAGAAAGTTATTCTTTTCCTGCCTGCTCTTAATAGCAGGTACTGTTGTTAATGGAAATGCTCAGGTAACGATTGGTAGCCAGTCGGAACCTCCGGCCGGAGCTTTGTTGAATTTGGAAAATGTTTCCGGGGTAAAAAAAGGATTATTGTTGCCTTATGTTGAATTGCCTTCCGATTTGAAACAATGGGGATTGTCGGGTGAGTCGATAGATGGGATGGTTGTGTATAACATAGCCTCCGGTTTAGAAGGAGCTTATGTGCGTGTGAACGGTGTTTGGAAGCCTTTAGCTGTTTCCGTATCCGGAGCTGAAAGTGTATTTACAGATCCTGATGATGGAAAATCTTACGCGATCAAAGATTATGGTACGGCTGGGGTTTGGTTCATCCAGAATTCAGAAAAAGAAGTAGTGGGTTCTATTCCTTGCGAAAATCCGGGATATGGAAGGTTGTATACTTCATCACAGGCTAAATTAGCTTGTCCAGATGGCTGGCATTTACCCTCGGATGAAGAGTGGAATGTTTTGGAGCAATCTATTAACACTACTTATAATGATAATTTGGCAATATCTCCTTCCATTGATTCCTACCTTGAATATAGAGGTTCGTATGATGTTGTGATGAGAATACCTGCGATATGGAATCGCAGTGCATCTAATGCGCGTCCGGACGGAACAAATACCAGTGGATTTGGTGCTGTACCCTCAGGTTATTACCTCAATGGCAATGGTTATAAAGAAAATGGGTATTCTACTATATTTATGACAAGTACGCCGGTTGATGCTTCAAATCCGGATGGTAATTATTATGCAAGGGCAATGCATATCAGCCAAACAGGTATGGCCCGTTGGCTAGCTCTTAGTATTGGCGCTTATCCTGTGAGATGTGTAAAAGAATAATATAATAGTTTCTTTATTTTAAGCGTGTAAACCAATATGTGTAACAACATAGGTTTATGCGCTTTTTTTATGCATTCATTTCTTTCTCTTTTAAGAATAAAACTTATATTTTTGCAGTACAATTCAAAAACATCGGCATATGGATTTAAAATATATTACCAGTCAGGTTTGCAAAATTGCAATAACCACAGGAGTTTATTTAGCTAAAGAACGGAAATTTTTCAAGAAAGAAAATGTACTTGAAAAAAATGAGCATGATTATGTTTCTTATGTAGACCGGGAGGCGGAAAAGATGCTAGTTGAAGCATTAAGCGCTTTATTACCGGAGGCTGGATTTATAACCGAAGAAGGAACTGTTGAACAATCAAAAGTCGGCTTAAACTGGGTCATTGATCCACTGGATGGAACGACAAATTTTATCCAGGATTATGCTCCCTACTGTGTGAGCATTGCATTGCGTGAAGGCGAAGAATTACTTGTCGGAGTAATATATGAAGTGAACCGTGATGAATGTTTTTATGCCTGGAAAAATGGAAATGCTTATATGAATGGTCAGCAAATTCATGTTTCGAACAATACAATGGACCAAGCCTTTATCGGCTTGGAACTTCCTTATAAAGCAGCAGAGTATAAGCCTGTCATTCTGAATGCATTTAACCAATTATATGGTAAAACATCCAGCATCCGTATCTGTGGTTCGGCGGCTATGTCTTTGTGTTATGTAGCTGCAGGTCGTTATGATGCCTGGGCAGAAGCCTTTATCGGAGTCTGGGATTATTCGGCCGGTGCATTGATCGTACGGGAGGCAGGAGGCATGGTTACTGATTTTAATGGTAAAGAAGATATTGCAGGAACACATCATATAGTGGCTACCAATAGAGTTTTTCATGAGGAATTCAGAGCCGTCTTCAGTCAAGCTGGAGTGTAGATTATTTTCTGCTTTTATGAATATTTTACCAGTTCAGCAGTGAAACTTTATCATTTATTAATAAATAGTCAACCGTAGCTTATTTTGTTCGGTTGACTATTTTTCTATTTTTTGCCTTCGTATATTGGATATTAAAAACTCTGGGAATAGTAAACTAGAATTGAGTATTAAATCCAACAAACGTTTGAAACTTAGGTTGTCCTTCTCCTTTGGCTAAGACCGAGAATTGAGGTTCAGCAAAAATATTGAATACAACACCTCCCACTTTTATGACTCTACCTATACCCAAACCAAGAGGAACATTGTAATTTCCATTGGTCAGATCGAAAGACCAAATACCGGTACTACGCAAATATGTTCCTCCGCCAATTTGCCAGATGCCGAATAATTGTGCGGTAAGCATATCCACTTCTTTTGCATTATCAGATGTCTCTGCAAAATCAGTTTGCCATTGTAACAGAGTTCCGGACTGGAACTGAGGATTACCGGCAAAAAAAGCCAACGCAGCAACTCCTGCCTGCCATTTATCAGAACTAAAACCATTGGTTCCGGTTGGTGCAGTAATCAATGGACCTACTCCAAACTTATTAGTTTCTTTTTCTATTGCATAAATAGCAAACAAATTAAAGTCACCTAAACCAGACTCAGGACTTACACCCGGACCTGAAGAGGTCATTATTGGTAAAGTTCCACGCAAAAGAAACTTCCCTATAGGCTGTGCATACCTGAATAGCAATTGATTGGCCCCATAATCAGGCATACCATAAAGATCACTCACAATATAGTTATGTAGATTAAATGCCTTGGTATGAGCCATTGGGTCGTTGGCTTTTTTCAAAGTCTCTGCATCCAAACCACCATGTGCTGTTGCTGCTGTTTGTGCATTTAAACCCATTGTAGCACATGACACCAGAAAACAAATGAATACATGTTTTAATAAATTCTTCATATTGCTTATGTTTAAAATGAGAAAATAGATTATTGTTATTATTTTATTTTCATATAATAAAACAAACAAACCATTCTAATGTTTTGTTTATCATAAGAATAAAATTACATATTCTTTTTTACTGATATTCTCTGGGATATCCCAAAATTTAAATATATTTGCATCATTAAATATTATGATAACTAATCTCTATTTTCATGAAACTAAACGGAAGACGCACCAGTAACAACGTTGATGATCGCCGGAGGATGAGCGGAGGAACAAAAACTTCTTTAGGCGTAGGAGGTATTATTATTGTCGGACTCATCACCTGGTTGATGGGCGGAAATCCTCTGGATGTACTGAACCAACAAATCAGTCAGTCGGTGACAAGCTCGGGCGAATATATCTCAAGCGAAGAAGAGGAAGCAATGGCTACATTTTCCAAACAAATTCTGGCTGGTACGGAAGATGTCTGGACTGCCGAATTTAAAAAAATGGGGCGAACTTATTCTCCTCCAAAGATGGTCTTATTTACCAGCGCCGTACAATCCGGCTGTGGCAACGCAACATCTCAAACAGGTCCGTTTTATTGTTCGGCCGATCAAACAGTATATATTGATCTCTCCTTCTTTAATGAAATGAAAAATCACCTGGGTGCCGGAGGAGACTTTGCATATGCATATGTCATTGCTCATGAAGTCGGTCACCATGTCCAATATCTTTTAGGAACATTGGGTGAGGTGCAAGAACAGCAACGTCGTCTGAGTACAAAAGGAAGTAACCAACTGAATGTCAAGTTAGAACTTCAAGCTGATTTTTATGCCGGCATATGGGCCTATCATGACAATAAAATGTTTAATTCGTTGGAAGACGGTGATATTGAAGAAGGGCTTAATGCCGCTACTGCTATTGGTGATGACCGCTTACAGATGCAATCACAAGGATATACTGTTCCGGATGCATTCAACCATGGAACTTCTGCTCAACGTATGCGCTGGCTGAAAAAGGGTGCAACCACCGGACGTTTTTCTGATGGAAACACATTTTCGATCAATTATGCTGATCTGTAATGCATTATAAAATATCCCAGTCGGATAAAAAAAATCAAGATCAGTAGATAACCAATTTCTTTATTGTGAAAATATTACCATTATCTATCTTTAATAAATAAACTCCTTTGTTTAGATTCTCTGCCGAAATAACAGATTGATTGATGCCGGATAACAGAAGTTGACCTGCGATACTGAATAATTCTATTTTTTCATTTCCCTGCAAACCATCAATTATAATGCTATTGGATTGTTGGTCATAAAATGAATTGATGGCAGTAGCTTCTGTTTGAGGAATCTCTGTTGTCCTCTCACTTATATATAACTCATATATTTCGTCTGAAGTTAACATGCCTTTGTAAATACGTAAATCATCCAGCAAAAGTTCTGCAGATCCCCACCAGGAGCCAAATCCTAAATAGAAATACGGAACTGATTTTACCAGATCAATAATTAATGAAAAATCAAATTCATTGGAAGTAGATGCTACATTAGAAAACCATTCTACATTGTTTTTATCAAAGACTTGAGTCCCATTTACATAGATTTGAAATCCGGAAGCATCAGCAGTAACAACAATCATACTCCAATCTTCAATGGCCAGGACATTGGTCGTTATAGTTTCCGGCCAGTTGGCATCAAAAAACACATTATTGGCATTATAACTCAGATATGCATTTGGCGTCAGGTAAAACCTGCTATCTGCATTGTCGAAGAAAGCCCATAAACCATCAAATACATTTCCGTCAAAGCGATTTACCCAGATAGAAACGGTCAGGCCGTTTACATCTGGAATACCTCGTAATGGATTTGGAAATTGGGTGTAACTGATTGAGTTATCATCAGGAAGGCCAAAATACTGATGTAGTACCATGCCGTTGCGTGATGCATCTGCATCAAAAGTAGGTACTGTTCCTGCTAGTTGAGAATCAGCAACACCTTCTTGTGCCGAATTTACTTCATTTGTCAGGTTTTCTTCAAACGAATACCTGGCTACTAATTGGGTGTTCTGAGCATAAACCGACATGCTCAGGGTCAAGACTAAAAATGTAAGTTTGCTTTTCATGATAAACAAAAATTAAAAAATGAATAACAATAAATTTCAATTATATTAACTGATAATAATTTTGCGTATGGTCAGTAATTCTTTGTCTTCTATTTTCACAATATATAGTTTATTTCGCGACAAATTTTTAACCGGGGTTTCGAAATTTGTTAATTTCAGATGATTCACGCGTTGTCCCAGCAAGTTGTAAATTTCAACAAACGAACCAATTGGAAATCCCTGAATATACATTTGTTGATTTTGTACATAAATATTTCCTTGTTGAGCTTCCGGCTTGTGTAAGGAAACATTATCCAATTCGATTTCAATAATATTTTGCCCCTTCCCAATTACATATAAGGAGTCTATATCAACAATATTTCCATCAGGAAGTGTAATCTTCAAGTGATACTTTCCACGAAATGCACGCAAACGAGTTTCGCCGGAAATATCAGATATCAAAGATTCATTTGTTGCCCATTTTTCTTTGATAAGTTTCTTTACAGCCATGTAAGCTGGCTTAGGGCTCATATCTTCACGCAAAAAACCGGCAGGTGCGTTACGCCAGGCCTTTTTGTCGGATAAATCCCACCAGGTAATTCCGGACAAAGAAGGATGAGAAAACAACATAGTATAATATCTGATGACTTCTTCTTTTTGGTACTGTTCTCCAGCCATTGTAGAAATAGATGCATCTCCGATATTATTGCCGAACCAATTGATTTCCCTGAGCGTAGAAGGAATTGTCAACTCCGAAAAGTGAATGGGTTTGTCGAATTGAGACAGCAGTTCACAGGTATTGAAAAGCCTTTCATTGCTCCATTTCCCTTCGATGTGTGTATGTGATTGTACTCCTATTGCATCGAAAATAGGTTGATTGTCCTCTCCTTTTAATTGATTGAGCCATGAAACATAGCGATTATCAGCTATGTAATCGTTGATCAATAAAATAGCATCCGGATTAGCTGCACGTGCTTTTTGGAAAGCGGTTTTGGTAAATTCAAGAGGACCGCTTGTTTCAATCACATGTGTCAGACGGGGAGACAAACTTTCATAGTTTTTATAAGTGATCATTTCATTGACTACATCCCATACATCAATTTTGTCTTTGAAACGCCCGACGCAATCTGTTATACGTCCCATTTGACGTTGATATATCTCGGAGTCCGGGAGATCTTTTATCCAGGCAGGATCATCACAATTCCATGCCAATGGATGGCCTTTCACCAGAATATTATTTTCATTGCACCAGCTTGCCACTGCATCTGAATAGCGGTAAATCGGATTGTCTTTTACCCGCTCATAACTGGACCAGTAAAACCGGGTAGTGGCAAAATTAAAAACGTCGGCAAACATTTGATTATATGAAAACGTCTCCTCAGGATCCGGATTTTCTTCCCATTCAAAAATATTACATCCGAAAAGAAATTCATGTTGTTGCATGTTCATCTGTATCCGGGCATTTTCAATTGCTTGTCCGTTTTGAGTGATCCGGATAGTAACATCTTCTTTCCGGTGTTGTTCGATTCTGGTATCCGCATCCATTTTCCATTGAGGATCAACTGCTTCACTGGTATATAAATCCAGAATCTCATTATCAGTCAATATGCCATTATAAATGAGCAGATTGTCTAACAGTAATTCGGCAGAACCCCACCAGGAACCAAACCCAAAATAAAAGTGTTGAGCAGTATTTACCAATTGAAATATGTTGGTATAGTTGAAATCAGAGGCAGTGGCGGCTACATTTGATGCCCATGCAAATTGTTGGGTAATATCGAATACCTTAGCACCATTCAGATAGATTCTGAATCCGGAATTATCAGCAGTTATAGTTACCAGATTCCATGCTCCGACTGACATGATATTGGTGGGATTCGGTTCCGGCCAATTACAATCAAACCAGCCGTTAGGGCCATTGTAACTCAAATACAGGTTAGGTGTCAGGTAAAAACGATCATGATCGTTATTTGTTCCCCAGGTATTTTCATCGTAAAATGACCATATGGCATCAAATACCGTACTGTCACAACGGTATACCCATACAGAAACGCTGAACCCGATAGATCCCGTACTTTTCAGTGGATTGGGAAATTGTACATAGCTGATGGAATTTGTAGTTGGCAAACCGGCATATTGGTGTAATACAGTACTGTTTCGTAAAGTATTATTTTCCAGGGTTGGTAATATTCCATTGGGTTGCGAAGCGATAACTCCTGTTTGAGAATTATCTATTTCGTTTTCTAAATTATTTTCAAAAGTATATTTAGCCACCAATTTAGCTGGAGACTGACTTTGAACAGGAATGGTTAAGTATATAATCAATCCTAATAAAATAAATGTACTTTTCATGGTTGTTTTTTTATTTATTAAAACTGATCCATACAATAGAATGAGGAGGTATCATAACTTCTCCTTTTTCAACCTTCAGTGTTTCTTTTAGCGGGATTACTCTGTTTTCAAAACCAACATCATTGTAATCGTTTGGAGATGATCCACTCAAAACAGTGGCATCTACCTGCTTGGGCGTTGATACGGAAAACGATGCAAAATCCGGTGAAAAAGCAATGGACTTTTCCGGATGTTTGTTGATAACAGCCATGACAAAATGTGTTCTTGCATCGTTACAAGTAATGATTGCATCCAATGCCGGTACTGATAAATCATTATATATCAGCAATTCCGATTGGAGTTGTGCTGGTATATAATTCTTTTCTAATTTTTCAGCATACTGTTGCAATACATGGTAAGTCGTTCTTTTTACAATGCCTTCCGGATGCACATACAAAGCTCCTCTTGTATTGACAATGGGAGAAAAACCACCGATTTCAACATCCCTGCAATTCCGGATACAAGTATTGAGGAAACAGGCAGAGAATATGGCATCTGCCATTGTATAAGTAGCATTGATATCATTTTTATCCCGGGCGGTTATATCCATTTTTCCGGCGCTCCCATGTCCGGGATGGTGCCAACCCCGCAGATTCCATTCGTCATAAGCAATTTTCACTTTGCCCCGTAAATTGGCTTTTTCAAGAATGGCTATTGTGGAAGCAATGCTTTCGGTAGGTTTTTCGGTATACATCATACATTTGATATAAGGGGCAGGGTTATTTACAAACTGAATATGATCCCAATAGCCGTGGATGGAAACATAATCCAGCAAATGTCCGGCTGATTTCAGTAAGGGTAAAGTCCAGTCTTCGTTTGCTGTTGCAGCAGCGAATAGTTTGATTTCGGGGTCGGTGTTTCGCATCAACTTGGCAGATTCCCGTACCATCGGTCCCCATTCGGCAACAGTTTTAGCTCCCAGTTCCCAGGCTCCGTAATTTTCATTTCCAACACTCCAATATTTTACGTTAAGTGGCTCATACTCTCCGTGAGATTGGCGAAGTCGTCCATATTTCCCTATATTCAGATTGCAATATTCCACCCAATCACTCATTTCTTCTTGAGTTCCGGTTCCGGCGTTTGTGCAGATATAAGGTTCTGCACCAATCAAGCGACACCATTTGACAAATTCGACGGTTCCGAAAGTATTCGGTTCTTCTACTTGCCAGGCCTTGTCGTAGGTTGGTTTCCGGTCAGGGCCTGTGCCATCTATCCAATGATACGATGAGACAAAGCAACCTCCCGGCCAGCGGACAATCGGGATTTGCATGGCACGCAGCGCTTCTATTACATCTTTCCGGAAACCATCTTTATCTGATAGCGGAGAACCCGGATCAAAAATACCTCCATAGATCTGGCGTTGAAATTGTTCGATAAACTGACCGAATATCATCCGGCTGAAAACGACTGGTTGAGATTCTTTCTCTATGATTAGAGTATTCTCTGTTTGGCAAAAAGCAGATACTCCGGTAAGCCATGTGGCACAGATTATAACTATCAACACTACGTTCTTTTGAAATTTCTGGATTCTGTTCATATTATTATTATTATTTATTAAATTTATTTTTAATGATTAGTGATTATCCATATGTTGCCCTCTAAGGTAGGGTGTTGTTTCTATTTAATAGGGCGTTGCCCTATTCTATTGCTTAAAGGCCTTCGGCCTTAGAGGGCAACATGTGGATAATCATTTTTTATTTTAATTGAATTTTTTCCGGCAAAGTATAATACAACTCTCCAACACCAGATGTTTGGATTCCAATCCTGGCAAATAAATAATCAGCAGAAGCCAATCTGGTTGGGATATTTATCCGTATGGTGTTTGTTTCCCTTATTTTAACAGCCGATGCAAGCATACTGCCATTAGCATCCATATTGTTTTGATCGGTCAGAATGGTTTTACCTAAAAAAATCCGTACCCTGTCTAAGCGTGCATTTTCGCTTACTTGTTCAATGGTAAAATGCGCTACAATCTGAGTGTCGGTTTTTTCAAAGCTGACATTACTAAAAACGAAATAGGGGATTACCGGAATATCTACCATTGTATTTCCTTTCACAGAGACAAAAATGGTATCTGTTTGATTCTCCCAGGGAGCACCTGATAGACGTACCAATTTATAATCACCATTAAACAGAAGTGCCGAATAAGTCCCGTCCCAGGAAATGTAGACCGGGATTTTACCGTGTAAGGCATAACCATCCTGCCATAATTCCAGTTGATTAGCCTGTGCACGTACACCGACCCTCTGTCCATTATAAATAATTCTTCCAGATAAAACAGACCGGGGAGCTTCGTAATTGTCATATTCACACCCTAGCAGGATACACATCCCTGTAAGCATTGTAGTTATTATTCTATTTTTCATATACTTATACTTTTAATGGAATGGATTGGGAATAATTTTCGGATTATTATTTATCACACTTTGCGGAATTTCCGAATAATAATTTGCCAGACTGAAATAATGCGCAGACTGGAAACGGGGAGCTACCAGTTTGTCAAAAACATATTTACCATCCAGGGCATCTCCCGGTCGTACGATCCTGTATGGGTAAAGAGCATAGATCATTGTTGCCGGATTATTGCTGTTTCCGTCCCATATTTCATGGGCCATACGCCATCTTTTCAGATCAAAATACCGATGATCTTCAAATGCCAATTCCACCCGGCGTTCATTACGGATGATATTTATGGTCAACATGTCGATGCTGTTTTCCGGAAATCCGGCACGTTCACGAAGTCTGTTGAGATAATTTTTGGCTTCAGGTAATCCTAATTCAAAAGCAGCTTCTGTAGCATTAAGATAAATTTCTCCTAAACGAAACCATACCCAGAAATTTTCCGATAAAGTAGTCCGGGTGCTCGCTCCTACAGATGAACTAATATATTTCCGGAAATAAAAACCTGTATTGGACACTTCCTGCATGGAACGATGCGGTCCTCCTGCTCCGGTAAGTACGCCTCCATCTGTATAAGTAGACCCCAGACTACTACCTTCTACATTAGAATAACTTTGTGTGCTTTCGTTCCACAGTTTTACTCCTGCTTGCAATTCGACATTCAGGCCCCGGAATTTAGTTCCCGGATAAATAACAGTACCATACAGCCGGGCATCTTTACCCGCAAAAAGATCCGAAACATTGTCGTAATATATATAATCACTTCCGTCCGGAGTTTTATTTTTCAGCGTGCCGGCAGATCCGTTGAGGTAATCAAAACTCTCTACTAAATTTAAGGAAGGGGTCATAGCTGAGGAACGGATATTATCTTCCCGCACATCCCTGGCAATATTGAAATGGGTAAACCAATGCCGTTTATCATTCACTACCGAAAAATCCTTCGCGAAAATGATTTCCGGGTTATTACTTTTAGTCATCAGCATTTCATAGAAATTCTCTCCGCGGTTAGCCGTATTTTTTTCATACAAAGCATATTTACCATCGGTAATGATTTTGAGGGATGCATCCAATGATTTTCGGTAATACTCATCAGCCATTGTAGCCGGAATTCCTATTTCACCGCCTTCTGTTTCAATAGGTATCGGCATCAGGTTGTTGTATCTCGCTATGGATCCGGCATATAGCATGGCGCGGCTTTTCAGCGCCAAGGCTGTGTATTTGTTTGCCCGTGTATAACTTTTCTCATTGCCCAATATATCCGCAATCTCATCGATTTCTTGCGAAATGAAATCATATATTTCCGCTTCTTTGGCCCGTGGATACTGCACAGAAGAAGGATCTCCGCTGAAATCATAAATCAATTGTGTGGTAATCAGCGGAACACCACCCATTCGTTTGACTAGTTCGAAATAAACAAATGCACGCAGGAATCGTAATTCGGCAGAGTAGCTGTTTTTAACAGACACCTCGAACCTGCAATATTTTTCAATATTCTCCAGTGCCAGGTTAATATCCCGAATCAAGCCATAATCCCAGTAAGTACCCAAATCATTAGCATAGAAAGACATTTTATTGATCGCATCATTTCCAATATTACCAGACCACATGGCATCATCAAAAAAAGCCATCAATTGCCAATCATTGTTGGAATCGGAAGTGTGAAATCCGGAAAACATCGGCAGACGATCGTAATAATTAGCCAGTAGCGCTAATATCTGGTTCCGGTCATTCCAAACCTCTTCTTCGGTAACAATGGTTTTGGAATCCCGTTCCAGCCAATTGTCGTCACAATTACTTATCATGAGAGTAAGTAATATTAAAGCGGAAAATCTGAATGTAGAAAGAAAATTTTTCATACCTCATTGTCGTTTTGTTAGAATGAAACATTGATTCCAAAAACAATAGTTTTTGCTAAAGGATAAACCAGTGCAGCTTCCTGTGTAATTTCAGGATCAATTCCGAATTCCCGTACATTATCCAGTGAAAACAAGTTAGAAGCATTGACATACAGATTTACACGGGAAATACTAACTTTTTCAGTTAGCTTTTTAGGAATTTCATAACCTATCTTCAGGTTTTTCAGACGGAGATAGCGGACATTCACTAACCAGAAATCATTATCCCAGTAATTGGAATGAGCTTCATTGCCCTTTCGTACAGCAGGATAAGTTCCTGGAATCCATTTGCTTCCCGGATCATATGGGTCTTCCCGGTGCCAACGGTCGGTAAATAAGTATTCAGGTGAATTTCCATCATTCTGAAAAGGATATTTCAACTCATAATTCCGAAGATAGGATTGCATAGCGCCACCTGCAAAATCGATTCCCAATGTAACCCCCTTCCATCCCAGTACAACGTTGAAACCATAGCTAAGAAAAGGTGCCCAGCCTCTCGGATAACCGATCGGGCGTTCATCCAATGCATTGATAACACCATCTCCGTTGACATCCTTATAAATAAAGTCACCTGGTAATAAGGTACGGTTTCCCTTTCCGTCTATATTGACAGGATAATTATTGATTTCATCTTCCGATTGAAAACGTCCGATGACCTGATATCCCCAGGAAATGCCACTTACCCTGTGTTCCTGTGAATTCCGGTATTCATCCCATGAATTTTCGAAACGAGGTTTGTACTGGTTCAAGTAGTAGAATCTGGAGTATGTAGCATTGGCGCTAACCGAATAATTCCAATCACCTGTTTTATTAGCATAAGTAATAATACCTTCCATCCCTTGGTTTTTATCCGAGTTCAGATTTTCATTAGGTAAAGAATAACCGACTTCTTCTGGTAATAATACATCATAACGGGCGGCAGGTAGTCCGGTACGTTTCCGCTGGAAAATATCCATTGTGGTAGTCAGTTTACTGTCAAAGAAAGACAGGTCCATACCAATATTCGTGCTGGTATTGGTCACCCAAGTTAAATTGGTGACAGGTAAACCTCGTGGTTGAAGTCCTACAACATAAGTGCCGTCAAGCATCGCCCCTCCTTTCTTAAAATCATATCCGGATAAATAACCATGTGCTCTTACACCCATTTCACTACCGGTTTGACCAATTGATGCACGGATCTTCAGATCATTTATCCACTTCCGGGGTGTTTGAAAGAATGGTTCTTCCGATATACGCCATCCCAATGAAGCCCCTGGAAAAAATCCCCAACGTTTTCCTTCAGCATAAAGGTATGATCCATCATACCTTCCCAATAATTCGATCAGATATTTTCCTTTGTAATTATAGTTGAACCGGCCAATGTAACCGGCACGAGCCTCATAATTCCAGTCATCTACCATCAGACTTAGTTCAGAAAAAGACATCAGTTCAATATAATTATTTGACGGAACAGACTGGATTACAAAATAAGTATTATCATAATCCGATTGTTCGTAAGCAGCAACCGCAGAGATATTATGAGATCCGAATTGTTTGTCATAACTTAGTTGGAATTGCATATAGCGTGACATAACATTGCGTTTGTGACGCTCTTTCCAGGGATTACTTACCCCCCAACCGGCTTTGGTCTCGTAAGTATCCGTTTCTTTATTGTATTTATAAGAAGAAAAAGTATATTCATGTGCATCAAAATCTTCATTTTCGTAATTATAAGAATACACACCTTTGGCCGAAAGTCCGAAAGGAAAATTATACTGGGCATATACATTTACATTAGCCGATCGTTTGATATTATCCAGCCAGCCGGAAACATCCTCACTGAATATAGCCGGGTTCGTGCTGATATTGTGAGTCTGGTTGATATAATCGGGATTATCATTGGCATACATACTTTCTATGGGCCACATATTAAAAATACTCAAGAATGTATGGAAATAATCATCAAGTGCCGGAATAGAAACATTGTGTATATTTTCGATTTTTGCACTGATCTGGGTGCCTACGGTAAGTCCCTGAACTATATTTGCATCTATATTTGCCTGTAAATTAGTTCTCCGGAAGGAAAAATCCTTGAGTATGGCTTCCTGTTCGATTTGCCCGAGAGAAAGGTAATAATTTGAGCGTTCGGTTCCTCCGACCACATTGGCATTTACATAGTATTGCGGTACATTGGAACGTGTTAGTATTTCTCTGTAATTATAACCTTTATAACCCGGTTCACTCCCGTTCTCCCATTTGCTTAATTCTTCCCATGTGTAAAGTAAATTTGGGTCCCGGTTATAGTTCTGTTCCGATTCCACCAATGCACGCACATATTGTCTTGCATTAGCCAATTCCGGAAACCTTGTGAAATTTTGAATGCCATAATATCCGTTTACATTCACTTGAACTTTTTCATTTTTTTTACCTTTTTTGGTAGTCACCAGTACCACTCCATTGGAGGCCCGTAAACCGTATATGGCAGCCGAAGCGTCTTTCAAAATTGAAATGCTTTCTATGTCATCCAAAGAAAGTGAGTTGAAAATATCGGCGCCAGAGCCTTGTGTCAGTCCGAAAACAGTCGTTCCTGTTATCCCTCCATAGGGAATTCCATCAATCACAAACAAAGGATCCGACATATTCCTGATTTGCAGATTACTGCCGAGACCGGGACGGGCATCTCCGGCTCGAGTAGATATACCCTGTATTTTTCCCGACAAGGCTTCAGACACATTATTCGAAGTTGAACGAGCAATATTTTCTGATTGAATGCTGCTGATAGCCCCGGTTACGTTTCGTTTAGATTGTTTGCCGTATCCGACTATCACAACTTCTCCTACCAATTGCTGATCATATTCAAGTACAATATTGATTTCTTTTAGATCACCTACAGACATCGAAACTGTTTTCATTCCCAAATATGAGTATTGAAGTACACCTCCATCCTTTATCAGAATATTGTAGTTACCGTTGACATCAGAAACAGTTCCATTGGAAGTACCCTTCTCAATGATATTGGCTCCGATAACAGGTTCTCCTTCCGGATCAGTAATTTTTCCTTTAATTTCTCTTTGGGGTTGATTCTGTTGAGGTGCCGGAGCCGGAGACTTTTTTTGAATCACAATATTCTTGTTCATGATTTCATATGAAACATCCTGATTTTGTAAAATTTGCCTGGCCGTTTCATCAATAGATTTGTTTTGTAGACTGACAGAAATAATTTTTTTTGTATCTATATCATCAGATTCAAAGACAAAAGAATAGCCATATTCCTTTTTTAGTATTTCCATGGCATTTTTCACCGTCACATTCTTCAGGTTAAGCGTGATATTTGCAGTCACCGTCAAGTGAAGGCAAAACAATGACAGGGTCATGCAAATGACCTTCTTTGCGTTTATCATAAGTATAGGTTAATTATGAATGAATGAATGAAATTGTCGGAGAAATAAGTTATTGTGTTTTACACTTACTTTTGGATTCAGTAGGTTATCAGTAGTTGTCCAGGTAATGAGAAATTACCGGCTAATACTGATTTCTTTGCCATTTTTACGATATTTCATTTTACCGGTAGAACTCAATGTTTCCAAAACTTCATCAATAGATAATTCTTTCCTGATAAAGCTGCCATAGAACCGTAACTGTTCCAGATCCGGATGTGTAAGAATGATTTTTACATCATAACTTCGTTCCAATTCTTTTACAATATCGGGTAATAATTCTTCGTCAAAAAACAGGTATCCGTTTGTCCATTCTGCAGTGTTTTTGGCATTTACCTTGTCAAGATGCATCTCACCATTTCTTTTGTTGAGGAAAATTCTCTGATCAGTAGCCATTAATCTACCATCTTCTTTATGTATTTGATTAATGGCCAGCACTTTCCCTTCAATCAAACTTACAGTTGCTTCTTTGTCACCAGGATAATTTTGAAAATTGAATTTTGTTCCGAGTACCTTGACTTGTAATTCTGGTGTTTTAACTATAAAAGGTAATTTCTCGTTCCGGTTAACTACAAAATATCCTTCTCCGTTTAAACAAACCTCTCGTTCATTCATGCCAAATTCTTGCGAATAACTGATTTTAGATCCTGCATTGAGCCAAACTAAAGTACCATCAGGTAGATAAGTTTTTGTCCGGGAACCCCAGGGCACTTCTATTACAATTTCTGCCAGATGGTTCTTGAGTTGTTCACTTCCTTGTCTGAATGAAAAATAAGAAACCATTACTAATATGGCTATTGCTGCAGCAGATTGCCATAATATTTTCAGGATTGTTGCAGAGCGGGTTGATTTATCAACCTTTCCGGTTTGTGCCAAAAAATACCGGTAAGCTTTGTCTTTGTCAAAACGCTTTTTATCGGACATAGAGATCACATCATCTATCAGTAAATTCTCTAAAGTAGGAGCCGCAATCCGTTTGTCAATATTTGAGTTTTTATCTTCCATTTATATATAAGACAGTTTAAAATGACTAAAGGGTAGTGCAAAAAATAATTTTTTTAGAAATTTACAAAATAACTGATTATCAGTAATAAATATTTTCCTAAAACGATACGTAAATGAGAGAGTGCATTTTTGATATGATATTTAACCGTATTGATTGAAATTTTCATTTCAGAAGCAATAGTTTCATATGTTTTATCTTCATACCGGCTTTTTTCAAATACTGATCGACATTCGGGAGACAATTGTTCGAGTGCCTGCTGAAGTATTTTCTCCAATTCATATCCCAATAATGTGGCGAGAGGGTGATCTGTATCTTCTATACCAGAAGACAGATTTGTATCGACAGAGCTTATAGTAGAAAGGGAAGTTTCTTTTTTTATATATTCTGATTGCAGGTAATTGATGCAACGATTTCTGACAGCGCGTATCAGGTAT
This sequence comes from Bacteroidales bacterium, assembly GCA_031552335.1. GTDB lineage: Bacteria > Bacteroidota > Bacteroidia > Bacteroidales > Azobacteroidaceae > JAISFI01. The sequence continues at coordinate 47,696 of JAVBMQ010000099.1, forward strand.
GCCCGGAGTGAGGCGTTTATTACTAAAGTATCACGTTTCTCGTAGATATGAATAATGAGGTCATTAACAATTGTTTGTGCCAAAAAATCATCCTGAAGAAATGTATATGCGATTTTACATAGCAAAATATAATAATGATCATATAAATATTTATATGACCAATTGTCGCCATGCTTTAATCCATTAATCACTATGAGATCGTCATCATTCACAGGTAACGATTTATTATATATCGGCGACTAGTTTGATAAGTTACACCTAGCGATTCCCCCAGTTTGGACGAATTAAAAAGTTGCCCTTGATTGTGCGCACACATAGTCAGCAGACGACGAAGTTGCAATGCGGGAATTTGAAATCCGAGCTGTGGAATATCCCGTTCTACATATGTTCTAAGGAAATTTTCTCTCCAAAGTACGCTTCCTTGGTCTGATGGTGCGAGATAACTATCAGGATATCCTCCGCGAAGCCAGAATTTATTCAGTTCAAAGTTTGCATTTTTCTCAACTTCTTCTATTGTAAATGGCGTGAGTTCAATAAGTCCGATCCTTCCGGCTAACGATTCTGACGTTTTCTGTATAAGGTCTTGCGAAGCAGATCCAAGCAAAATGAATCGTCCTGGACGACGGTTACGGTCTATTTCACTTCGCAATACAGAAAAAAGTTCCGGTACTAACTGAATCTCGTC
>JAVBMQ010000181.1:0-26860 GCA_031552335.1 Bacteroidales bacterium
TTTAAGTTGCTTCTACTCGTGTGAAGATGAAATCGACACAGAATATATGTCTACTTTTAAAGAACAGACCATGGGTCAATATATTGAGGAGAATCCGAACCTTTCCGAATTTGCAACGATTTTGAGGCGTACAAAAACAAGAGGATTGTTAAAGGCTTATGGCGTATTTACTTGTTTTGCTCCTGATAATAACGCACTTAAAAATTTTTATGCTAAAAAAGAAAGAACCTCATTAGATGATTTTACCGATGACGAATTAAAACAGTTTGTTTACGATCATCTTGTAAATGGAGATACAATTACTTCAGCTCACTTTGGTAAAGGAAGATTAGGGGAAATGACTATGAGTAACAGGTTTTTATCTATATCCTATTCTTCAACAGACATCTTTGTTAATGTTAATTCTAAAATTCTGGAAAAAGATATTTTGGTTCATAATGGTGTAATCCATGTGATAGCAGAAGCAATTGATCCTTCCCGCAACGGAATTGTTGCTGCTATTTTGGAGGATGAGAAATTTTCCATTTTTGGAGAGGCTTTGATAGCTACCAATTTAGTCGACTCTTTACAAAGAGAATCGGATGACACATACGATCCGAACGAGCATGCTTATATAATTGAGGATAAAATATCAACAGGCTGGGCGCTTCATGAAATACCGGGGTTGAGAAGATATGGATATACTGTATTTGTGGAGAGCAATGAAACCATGAGTAAAAATGGAATAACAGATTTGGAAAGTCTGAAACAATATGCTGCAAAAGTATATGACAAGGTTTATCCGGATGACGCGGGAATAACTGATGTTACCAATAGAAAAAATAGCCTGAACCGTTTTGTTGCTTATCATTTGATTAATAAAGAGATGAGTATCGACAGACTGATAGATGCTTATGATAATGGAAATCAGATCAAAACCTGTGATTTATATGAATATTTGGAACCGATGTGTCCGGGTACTTTGATCGAAATTAAAAAAGAACGAAAAACGGGAAGAACGAATTTGATTAACTTGATATCTAAGACCGGAAAAGTCATTCAGATTACCGATTATTATGATAAAGAAGCTGCAAACGGTATTTTTCATGAAATTGATGATATGTTGGTTTATGACGAAAATGTATTGGCAGAACTTTCAAGTAAACGTTTACGATTCGATTTAGCCAGCTTCTTCCCTGAATTTACTAATAATAACTTCCGCGGGCATAAAAATTCTTTTCCTACTCCACATACCTGGTTCCCCTTGGGATATCTGGAACGGTTTGAAGGATCAGAACAAACCTCTTTAGGGTATGTAGGTTCTAATGATGCGCTTATGGATTATCAGGGAGATGAACTTTTTATGGAAGTATCGGCAGGAAAACTATATGACTTTACAATAATAACTCCTCCGGTACCCGCAGGTACGTATGAGGTAAGGATAGGCTATCTTGCCACCGGAGGCCGTGGAGTATGCCAGGTTTATTTTGACGGAATGCCTACCGGTGTACCTATCAATATGAATGATGACGCTACTAATTCAAAAACTGCCTGGAAATTGGCTGGTTCAGATTCAAGCGACCCGTTTGGATATGAGAATGATAAAATGATGCGTAACCAGGGATATATGAAAGGACCGGCCTGTTTTACTGCACTTGATAAACGTTGGTCCAAAGCCGCTAATGCACGGCTGGCCTCTAATGCATTAAGGAAAATTTTAGGTATTTATTATTTTGATGGGGCGGATAACCACCGTTTATCCGTAAAAGGATTAAGTAATGGACAATTTATGCTTGATTATATGGAATTTGTTCCTACCAGCGCATTGGCTTCGGAAGATATATATTGATAAATGTTAATTTTTTCGGTGTAAACTGGTTATAAATCACTAATGAAAAACAATATGAGAGATTATTTTCAAAATAAAGCATATCCGGGAATTCGCAGTTTCGTTATGTTACTGATGGCGGGTTTATTACTCGTAGCCTGCGAGAGAGAGTATATTTATGATATTGAGGAGCCGGTTAGTCCGGATGGAAAACCTTATCAAAGCATTTATCAAAGTTTGAAGGAAAAAGGCAACTTCACTAATTATGTCCGCTTAATCGAAGATTTAGACTATAAGGATATATTGAGCCTTACCGGGAGTAAAACGATTTTTGCAGCTGATGACAGCGCTTTTGAAGAATTTTTCAAGTCCAATCCCTGGGGTGTTACAGCGTATGAAAATCTATCCCTGAGTCAAAAAAAACAGCTGTTTAATTTCTCAATGATCAATAATGCCTATACGATAGAAAAATTATCTAACTATTATGACGGGCAGTTTCATGAAGGGATGGCTATGCGTCGTCCGACTGCATTGTCGGCAATGGATAGTGTTCCTTTTGAGACACAATTACCTGAATCGCCTTATTGGGATGCCTATCGTTCAAAAGGCTTATACTTAATAAAAGACAACGTCAGATCAACAGGTAATAGCGATATTCCATTGATATTCTTTTCCCAACAATTTATGGACAGGGGAGGAATGACTAACAATGATTTTTCATTTCTGTCGGGAGGAAAAATAAGAGAGACAGATGATTTTCATATTTTCAATAGTAAAGTCATTGAAAGGGATATTGTGTGTAAAAATGGATACATACACGTATTGGATAATGTGTTGGTTCCCCCTGTAAATATGGCTGAATACCTGACATCCAATAGTGAAATATCTATTTTCTCAGATATGCTGGATCGTTTTTGCGCACCTTATTATGATGCAGCCCATACAGCCTTGTACAAGCAATTACATCCGGGTTTTACGGATTCTATATTTAATAAAATTTATTTCTCATTGTATGGCGGAGTTTATGCCGCACCTGATGGAACTCCTGTTTCATTATTGCCTTTTAATCCGGGATGGAATGCTTATGCAGTATTATCTACTTCACGATCAGCAGTTTATCCGGACGTGGCAGCCATGTTTGTCCCCACAAATGAAGCAATGAATAACTATTTTAATAATGATATAACCGGAATGTTATTAAAAGAGCGTTATGGCAGTTGGGAAAATTTTCCGGAGAATGTGGCTATTTCTTTCTTAAAGAGACATATGAGAACTTCTTTGATGGAATCCTTGCCCAGTAAATTCTCTAAAATGGTGGATGATCAGAATTATCAAATGAAAGTTTCGGAAGCGGATATTCTGAAAGAACACAATTATATGGCTGTTAATGGAGAAGTTTATGTCACTAATAAGGTATATACGCCGGTAGATTTTATTTCGGTATACGGACCGGTTTTGTTAAGCGAAGATACTAAAGTAATGAACTGGGCGATTAGTTATCCGTCAGACGTAGCGGTAGACGGAACCCCGTTTGCGTTTTATCAACTTTATTTGAACTCATTGGTGGTAAAATATGGCCTGTTTATCCCTTCGGATGAATATTTTAACAAATATATCGACCCGGTAGCTTATGGCCAGGCAGGAGTTCAGGGCGTATTAAAATATTGGTACAATGAGGAAGCTACGACAGTTAATGCTACCATATATGGATATAATAAATCAACCGACGAAATAGGCGATTCCATTGGCGTAATTAGGGATCCGGCTTTTTTGCAGAATCGTTTGTGGAAATTGTTAGACTCCCATGTGGTGGTAGGTGATATTTCCAAAGATGGTTATTATATAACAAAATCTAACGATATAATACATGTTCAGAACGAAGGTAATTCTATACAGGGAGGATTTAATATCGAAAAAAATACAACTGCTAATGTAATACGGAAATTTAAGCAGGAGAATGGTTCAACATATCTGTTAGATAGTCCTATACAACAAACATTACAATCAATCTATTCTGTATTGGGAGATCTGCAGAAAGACGATTTTTCCCTGTTTTTTGAATTGTTGAATGATGTACCTCTTGATTTTGTTTCCGAAATTCCACCTATATTCACTGCCCGGGGTATGGATTATTGTGTAAGCTTTTTAAATGCTTATAATTACACGGTTTATGTGCCTTCAAACAATGCCATAAATAAAGCAATCAATGATGGAATTATAAAAACATGGGATGTGATCAATGGTTTACCACAAAGTGAACGCAAAAAAGAAACATTGAATATGGTGCGCTTTTTACGTTATCATTTTCAGGATAGAGCAGTGTTCGTAGGACAAGGTGTAATAAATAGTACATATGATTCGAATACGTTGAAATTAGAGGAAGACCCATCTTCTTCTCATTGGGGAACTTCGGCTAATAAATATTACAAATTGGGTGTTAAAAGTGTTGATGGAACCATTGAATTGACTACCGAATCAAACGGTAAGGCTAGGGTTATCACTAAAAAAGGTTATCACAATCTTATTGCAAAAGATTATGTTTTTAATACAAACACATCACTTCCTTCTAATTTTAAGAATGTAGACGGTACGGGTGCGGCTGGGGCGGCTGCTTTTACTTCTTCTAAGATAACGACTTCGTCTTCTGCGGTTATTCATTTAATTGATAACGTATTAACATTTAAATGAATGGACTCATTTGAGAACTTCGTTTTTTAAAGATACAAAGAATATGAAGTTTTTATTGGCCTTAAAAAATATAGTATGTATATGAAATATAATTTAGTATTTATTGTATGTCTTTTCATCTTCAATTCCTTTTCTTTGAAAGGATTGGCACAGGGTGGTAAAGATGGTGTTATTATACAGGGTATAGTAACTTCGGTTGCAGATAAAGAACCTCTTATTGGTGTGAGTGTTACCGAACTTGATGCTACAAACCGGGTTGTTACAGGAGCAGTTACGAATATAGACGGACAATATGTTATCCGGGTTTCAAATCCGAAAAACCGTTTGGCTTTTTCTTACTTGGGCTACAAAAAAAATGTAGTAAAAATAGAAGACAGAACAAAAATTAATGTTGTGATGCAGGATGATGCCCGGTTAATCGATGAAGTTGTGATTACCGCCACTAAAAAAACCGGACAGGGAGGGTTTTCAATACCCACCCGTGAAGTCAGCACTGCTGTTCAAACCATAAATGCCAAGGAGTTTGAAGGATTGCAGGTGACATCGATTGACGATGCCCTTCAAGGACAAATCGCCGGATTGGATATAGTGTCAAGTTCCGGAGACCCGGGAAGCCCTGCAACCATGCGTATTCGTGGAGTTAACTCAATTAATGGCGATTCTCAACCATTAATCGTGTTGAATGGAGTTCCTTATTCGTTGGATATAGATCCCAATTTTGATTTTGCCAATTCAAATGACGAGCAATATGCCAATATGTTAAGTATAAACCCGGATGATATTGAAGATATCCAGGTATTGAAGGATGCGGCGGCTTCTGCTATTTGGGGTACAAAAGGTGCTAATGGGGTTATTATGATTACTACAAAAAAAGGAGTTTCCGGTCCTACAAGGGTCGACTATTCTTATCGATATACACAAACCAAACAGCCGGCCGGCCGGAAAATGCTTACCGGTGATGATTATACCATGTACATCAAGGAGGCTTACCTGAATCCAAGACAGGATGATAATGCCAATAATAACCCGGAGTATAATTACGATAAGAATTTCCCTGATTATGAGAACTATAATAATAATACGGATTGGAGAAAAGAAGTTATTCAGACCGGACATATTCATAATCACAACTTTACTATTTCCGGTGGGGGTGAACGTGCAACATACCGGATGGCGGGAGAGTATCTAACACAAGACGGAACTATTATCGGACAACATCTGGAACGTATATCGTCCCGCCTGTTTTTTGATTATAAAGTTTCAGACCGCATTCAATTTGTTTCAGAAACTGCTTTTACGTATACTGATAATGATAAAAGTTATGACAAATTTTTAGATATAGCTTATAATAAAATGCCGAATGTGAGTGTTTATGCCCAGGATAGATACGGTAATAATACTGCGGAATTTTATAATATACCATTAGATTCAAGGATAAATGACAGTCAGAAGAAACTTAGAAATCCGGTGGCGCTATCAGAATTGGCAACCAATCGCTCACGTTCAACACGCATATTGCCTCAAATAGGTTTGCGTTATTATCTGCTGGATCCCTCGGTACATATTTTACGATTCAATGCGGATGCATCATTTGACTTAAGTAAAGATCAGGCGAATCTGTTTTTACCCAGGAGTGCAACCAATTTGATTTGGTCTGATGGAGGTGCAAACAGCGCGGAAGATGCTTCTTCCGAACGATTGAATGTCTTTGTGGACGCCAACCTGATGTTTGTGCCTAAATTTAAAAATGAAGATCATTCGTTGTCTCTTTACGGATCAATGCAGCTAACTACAGGTAATGGTTCCAGCCAAAAAGTCATCACATCCGGTTTGGCTTCGTATAATGCAACAGATGCTTCTAATGACGGATATCTGGAAAAGTTGGAAACCGGAAGGTCTTCATGGAGAGGAATTGGATTTCTGGCGAGAGGACATTATGCTTATAAGGGCAAATATATTGTATCAGGATCATTGCGTAGAGACGGGAGTACACGGTTTGGAAAAGGAAACCGTTGGGCTACTTCTCCCGGAGTTTCAGCAAAATGGATTATTTCCGATGAACCGTTTCTTGATATGACCGATAAATGGTTAAGCATGCTTGCTCCACGCGTTTCATGGGGGATTAGCGGAACTCCGCCAGGAGCTGAATATTTGCATTACAGCCGTTATTCCGTTTATGGAACGTATTTGGGTACGCCGGCGGTAAAACCTTCTTCTTTGAGGCTTGACGGATTAAGAAGGGAAACGGCAAATTCTATAAATCTGGGATTGGATCTGGGATTTTTCGATTATAAATATGGATTGGATTTTAATTTTTATAAAACCCGGGTAGAAGATATGCTTTTCAAAGATGTAAATATATCCAACACTTCAGGTTTCTCAGGATTGTCTTTTATCAATGGTGGGATTATGGAAAATAAAGGTTGGGAATTATATATAAATTTTAACAGATTTGTAGATGTGAAAGACTTTTCCATGAACTTTAAATTGAATTTTGCAGACAATACAAACACAATTATTAAATTGGATCCTACCTTGCTTACAAGTTGGAATTCGGGTTTTGATTATAAAAACGGAAGTTATCTGACGCGTATACAGGAAAATAATTCATATGGTTCTATTTATGGATTCAGGTATAAAGGGACTTACAAATATGATAAATATGAAACAGCCATGAAGAAAGAAGGAGCTATTCTGGATGCTAACGGAAAACTTCTGGCTCCTTTTGCCGTAGATGAGGAGGGAAATGTGATTCTGGATCAAAACGGGAAACCGAAACCCATGTATTTTTCATATAATCAACAAGCTACTCGATATCAATTCAGGGGAGGAGATGCTATGTATGAAGATGTGAATAATGATGGAATAATAGACGAACTGGATATTGTTTATCTTGGAAATTCTAACCCTAAGTTGAATGGAGGTTTCGGATTGGATTTAAGATATAAAAGGTTTTCAATCAGGTCGTTTTTTAATTTCCGCTATGGAAATAAGATTGTAAATACAGCCCGGATGAATGCTGAAAATATGTATTCGGATAACAACCAGAGTATAGCAGTTAACTGGCGCTGGAGAAGAGATGGAGATGTGACGGATATGCCAAGGGCCCTCTACAATTATGGTTACAATTGGTTAGGGAGTGACAGGTATGTGGAAGACGGATCATTTTTGCGGTTCAAATATTTGCAATTTAATTATGATGTACCGAAATCTTTTCTGAACAAGTATTTCATGAATCAGTTAACGTTATACCTGACAATCAACAATTTGTATGTCTGGACAAAATATACGGGAGTGGATCCGGAGGTAGGTTATGGAAATTTGAGATCAGGGAGGGGAATCAGTTTTGATGGCAACAGCACGCCAAGGTCAAAAGATTTCGTATTCGGAATATCAATAGGAATTTAAAAATAATAGCAATGAAAAATTATATAATAATCGGATTGTCTTTTTTATTTGTCTTAGGAACAGCAAGTTGTGATGACTGGTTAGAAATGAAACCGGAAAATGAGATTGTCCTGGAAGATTTTTGGAAAACAAAAACGGATGTGGAGTCTGTGCTCTCTGCCTGTTACAGAAGTTTGAGTGAAAGAGCCGCTATTGAACGGATGATTGTTTGGGGAGAATTACGCTCGGATAATATGGTAGGAGGGAGAATTCAATCTTCCGATATGACCCGGATATTAGACGGCAATCTTACATCCCAAAATACTTATGCCAATTGGGGCGCTTTCTATAGTACGATAAATATTTGTAATACGCTTTTGTATTATGCGCCGCAAGTACTGGATAAAGATCAAAATTTCACCCAAAGGGATTTGAACCTGGTACGGGGAGAGGCCATTACTTTACGGGCGTTGGCATATTTTTATCTGGTACGGGCATTCCGGGATGTTCCTTTGATTACGGATCCGAGTATCAATGATACACAAGATTATAATAAACCGCAAGATGCGGAACAGGTAGTATTGGATTTTATCATCAGTGATTTGAAAGAGGCAATATCAAATAATTGGTTGAGAGATAGTTATGGAGATAACGAACGTAACAAGGGACGCATTACCCAAAGTGCGGCAAATGCCTTGTTGGCAGATATATATCTTTGGAAAGATGATTACGAAAACTGTATTAAATGTTGTGATAAAATTTTAGCAAATACCGATTTAAAGTTAATCAAGGAAAAAGAACAAATGTACAGCCAGGTTTTTTACCGGAAAAACTCAACCGAATCCATTTTTGAGATACAGTTCGATGAAGATGATATGAAAAATTTGGCGATAACAGATTGGTATTGCAGTCTTGAAAATTATCTGGGATACATCTCTTTCCCTCCTGCGTTGGGATATGATCTCATCACAGGTTATACCGGAGCTCATAGCCCGTTTAATTATAAAGTGGGAACCGTATATGAATCGGTTAAAGATATTCGCTCATGGAATTTCATCCGTAATTTTCCGGAAAGTGGCATATTCTCTATTTTTAAATATGGAGGAAGAAGCGTTACCAAAACGGAAAACTACAAGCCCAGTTATTATAATAGTAGCGTTACATCCAATTGGATTGTATACCGCTTGTCCGATATCATGTTGTTGAAAGCGGAAGCGTTGGTGCAACAAGGGAAAGAGGAGGACTGGAAAGATGCTGTTTCATTGATTAATGCCGTTTATTTGCGTTCGAATGAAGATGGAATACCTCTTAATGCTTCTCTTTACACGACAAAATTTGAGAGGGAAAGGTTAGTGATGAGGGAACGTCAGCGTGAACTCCTTTTTGAAGGAAAACGTTGGTTTGACCTGATGAGGATGGCAAGAAGGGAAAAGGATGTTACGAATCTGAATCTGCTTGTAACAGCAAAAAGAGATGACTCTCCGGCTCCTTTAGGCGCTTTGGTACTGGATGCCATTTATATGCCTGTTGCTAAAAGTGAATTAGACGCAAATAAGAATTTGGTACAGAATAAATTCTATAAAGAGTCTGAAACCACGGGAAAATAATCGATTGAATGATTGTGAATTTATATAGTATGAAGCCATTTTATAAAAACATATTGAGCACGATGAATACAATAATAAATAATAAAAGAAATTCCATTTTCCTGTTGACTTCTTTTTTGATCATGCTATTAACCGGAGTTTCCTCCTGTAATGATGATTATGATGACCATTACAGTTTTGATGGTAGCAAAAGAAGTGAATTAAATTTACTTGATTATATGAAATCAAGAAGTGATCTGAATAAATTCGTTCAGTTATTGGAATTTACAGGCTATTCGGATACATTGACCCTTTCCCGGACTTTTACTGTATTTGCTTTGACAAATGATGTCTTGAAAGACCTGGTTTTGGATGAGTCGAATAAAGAAAACCTGAAATTATTTACAGCCAATCATTTAACAAGTGATGCGCAAACTTTTCCCCGGACAATTAAAGCTTTCAATGGAAAATACATTGTATTGTCCAGGTGGGGAGATGTATATACTTACGGTGGAGTAACAGTAACTGAACCTAATTTATTGGCTAAAAATGGTATTATTCATATCATGGAATCACCTGTTTTCTATACGAGGAATATCTGGGAGTTTATTCAACAACAGGAGTCTCTTGATTCCTTGAGAAATTATATCAATTCGCTGACGGAACGGGTTTTTGATTCCAAAAAAAGTTTTGACGAAGATGGTGTCTTCATAGATTCTGTCTTTACTGAAAGTAACCTTTTTTTAGACAATTTAGGCCCTGTATATAGCGAACTGTTTTATTCCAGTGCAATCCTTCCGACAAATGCCGCATGGAGAGAAACATATGATAAAATTTCACCTTTCTATCAATCTTTAGATATAAAAGAAGATGGTGAAATTGTGGCGACAGGAGCAGAGTTGCAGGAAGCACAAACCAAGTTGTCCATTGTCAAGGATTGTATTTTCAGAAATTTGCTTTCAAATCCGGTAGAGAATGATTCTATCATATCTACAGGTGGAACTGTTTTTAAAACACCCGGATATTTGTTTGAAAATTCAACCCGCTATGCTTTGAGTAACGGATATGCATACGTGACTGATCAGATGAAAAATAAATTGGAAGATTCCTGGTTGAAAGTGCTTACAACGGAAGCTGAAAACAATACTAATTCACTTAGAACTGAGCAAAATTGTGAATTGATTCCTTATCGTACTTCGGGGTCTGAGTTTAAAGCATCAAACAATTATTATGTTCGTTTTGAAAAATTGCCAACAACAGATTATTCGGCTGTTTCGGCTAAATTTCCGATTGCCAATACATTGGCTAATGTTAAGTATAACATTTATTGTGTTTTTGTCCCGACAAATGCAAGGGATCTTCAGGTTACAAAGCCTTATAAATTAAAGTTTTATCTCTCTTATATTGACGCGGATGGAAACCAGAAAAAAGATGTTGCATTACCTGTTGGCAATCCAATAACAGAGCCTGATAAGATAACAAAAATGTTGGTTGCAGAGAATTATCAATTTTCGTATTGTGATTTGACAGCATCGGAAATCAATGTATTCCTGAAGGTTGAAAATGCCGCTACCGTCAGAGAAGAACGAAATGATATATACAGCCGGAATGTTTGTATTGATTGTATAATATTAGAGCCGGTAATTGAGTAGCGTTTAATATGTTTTCTTTTAATCTAAAAATAAAAAATCAGGATATGAGAAATAGCTTTCATACATTAAAAAGGTTGTTATCAATCATCATACTTTCATTATCATTCATTGCAATATTAAAACCACAGCATGTTTTGGCTCAAAATGATAATAAAGGGAATCGAATTGAAGGATTGGTTCGTGATGCACATACACAGAAACCAATCAATGCCGTACAAATCGATGTGCCAGGTAAAGCATCGGCTGTAACGGATGAAAATGGTAAATTTATTATCGATTTACCCGTTGGAGATGAAGTGTTGCACCTGACAGCTTTTGATTACGAAAAAGTAGAAACCCCGGTGCAAGGGAAAACATATGTTGTAATTGATTTATATCCGAAAGGATTTAAAAATTACTTTAAGAATATATTGTTACCTGCCGGAATCGTGGATAATTCTTCACTTACCTTGTCTGCCAAAAGTAAAGAAAATATCCGGCAGATAACCGATATTACTGCTGGTGAAATTATCCAGACTTCATTGGGTGGCGATGTTCGCTCCATCAGCCAATCCGGATTGATCGGGATGGGAAATTCTATGTTTATAAGAGGTTTTAACTCATTGACGGTTGCTCAACCATTATTCGTAGTGGATGGCGTGATTTGGAGTCATAATGATTTTCAATCTATTCACAAAGGTTTATCCTATAATCCGCTTGAAGATATTGATGTAAATGATATAGAAAGTATAACCGTTTTGAAAGACGGAACTTCTATTTATGGTTCGAGAGCTGCAAACGGAGTTATATTGATTACAACCAAACAGGCTAAATCTATGGTGACAAAAATTGGTTTGAATATTTTTTATGGAATTACCACTCCTCCTAAAAATACGCCTATGATGTCTGCCGAGGAATACCGTACCTTTGCCGGTGATTTAATAGATTCATATCAGCTGAATAGCGGAAAGGGTATCAATCAGAGTTTTTTGGGAAGTGCTTCTATTCCGAAGAACAAAATGTATTACAATGATACTGATTGGAGTGATGAGGTTTACCAAAATGGAACAGTCGGCAATTACGTGGTCAATGTGGACGGAGGTGATGATAGAGCAATGTATTATTTTTCCATTGGCTATTCCGGAGTTGAAGGTGTTGTAAAAGAAACAGATATGCAACGTTTGAATGCCCGTTTTAATGTGGATGCCCGTTTGGCTAAAATCCTGACAACAAAAGCTAATGTTGCTTTCTCCCGGGTTGAAAGATCATTGATGGATGATGGGATCGATTTTTATTCTTCTCCAACATGGCAGGCACAGATAAAGTCTCCGTTCCTGACTCCTTATATTTTTAACTCTTCGGGCGAAAAAACACATCAGTTGGCATTTGCAGATGATTTTGGCATTGCCAATCCTACAGGGATCATTGAATATTCGCAAAACAAGCAAAAAAAATACCGGTTTAATATCGGATTTCTGCCTGAGTTGACCATATTGCCTGAATTAAAGCTTAGTTCTCAATTTGATTATAGCCTGTATAATTCCAATGAGGCTTATTTCCTTCCGGTAAATTATTCGCCCGAACGATTGATTGAAAATAAGGGGATATCGGAAAATTATTTGCAGAACCAGGTATTTAAAAATAATGCAGTTTTCAGCGACAGCCGGTTGGCATACAACAAATTGTTTAAAAATAGTCATAGTTTGAATGCGATCTTAGGGTTTAGATTTGAACAGAGTGATTATGAAATGGATTATGTGGAAGAACATAATTCCGGTACAAACAACAATACCATGATTAAGGGAACTTATAAATTCCGGGCAGTTGCAGGGGCAAATACAACTACCAAAAGAATGTCGAATTATTTAAACCTCAATTACGATTACAATAAAAAGTATTTTGTTTCCGCAACCATTTCCATGGATGCATCTTCCCGCTTTGGGAAAGAAGCGGAAGATGGAATTTCCATGATGGGGGTGCCGTGGGGTGTTTTCCCTTCAGTCAATGGGGCCTGGTTGTTTACTTCGGAGAAATTTATGAAGGCTGTCAACTTTATTAATTTCGGAAAAATTCGTGCTGGATATGGACTGACAGGGAATGATGCAATACCTGATTTTGAATCAATGGCATACTTAACAACTGTGCGTTTTACGGGACGCGCCAACGGATTGGTTCTTTCTCATTACGGGAATGAAGAAATACAATGGGAGCAAACAGGAAGAGCCAATGCCGGAATTGATTTGGGATTGTTCAAAAACAGGGTGAACCTGTCGTTTGATGTGTTCCGGAGTAAAACCGACAATTTACTTGTCTTGAAACAGCTCCCGGAAACAATCGATAAAGGTTATTATTGGGATAATGGCGGAGCAATGACCAATAAAGGATATGAGTTGTCTTTCGACTGGAAAGCGTTGAACCTGAAAGATTTCAGATGGGATTTAGGATTTAGCATAGGCCATTATAAAAATGAAGTCACTGCATTGGATGATCCGGCAGGATACTTTACTACCAATGTTATGGGAGCTGAAATAATAACAAAAGTCGGACAGCCGGCAGGGATGTTTTATGGTTACAAAACCAATGGCATTTTCACAAAACAATCGGATGCTGATGCAGCGGGTCTGAAAAAAGAACTTGCTTCCGGCGATTTTGAATATTTCGGGGCGGGGGATGTTGTTTTTGTTGATATGGACAATAATGATATCATTGATGATAATGATAAACAAATAATCGGAAATCCCAATCCTGATTTCTACGGGACAATAAACACGGCATGGATGTTTAAACAATTCAAACTGAATACCTTATTTACCTATTCTTACGGGAATGATGTATATAACTATTACCGGTGTATGCTGGAAACGGGAGGTGATTTTATGAATCAATCCAAGGCAATGCTTAACAGATGGATTGCCGACGGACAGGAAACAAATCAACCGAAAGCTGTTTATGGAGATCCCATGGGAAATGCAAGATTTTCAGACCGTTGGATAGAAGATGGTTCTTACCTTAAATTGAAAAATGTAACATTGTCGTATCAAATTCCTGTTAAAAATGAATTTATCCGCGGAATTAATGTGTGGACTTCGGTGAATAATGTATTTACCCTTACCAAATATTTGGGGAGAGATCCTGAATTCTCTATCAATAACTCACCTTTATATCAAGGCGTTGATGCCGGATTTTTACCCGCTCCGAGAAGTTATTATGTTGGTGTGAGGGTTGATCTGTAAATAAATATGTCGAACACAAAAAAATCAATATATGAAACGAATTAGTTATATATTTTTCCTGTTAATATTTCCATCCTTTTTATTCCTGTCATGTGAAGATATGCTGGATGTTGACTCCGGAAAATTCGTTATAGTTGACGATAATGCCATGCAAGCGGATAGTTTATATTCCATGTTCGGAATTTTATACGAATTGCAAAAAATAGCGGACAGTTATGTCATCCTGGGAGAATTGCGGGGCGAATTACTTGAGACTTCCACTTCTGCCGGTAAATATCTGAGGGAAATATATCAGTTTGATGATTATTCGGCAGAAAATCCTTATACAAATAATAAAGGGGATTATTACGCGATTATTAATAACTGTAATTATGTAATCCATAACGTGGATACTGCAAAAATGTACAAGGGTACAAAACCTATGCATAAGATTGTGGCGGCCGCTACGGCAATCAAGGCCTGGACGTATATGCAGTTGGTGTTGAATTTTGGTGAAGCTTATTATTTTGACAAACCGATTCTGAGTATCCGGGAAGGAATGAAAAATAATACGCCCTTGCAAATGGAAGCTTTATTTCCAAAGCTTATCGAGGAATTGCTTCCTTATAAAGATGTGGAACGTTTGAGACCCGGTGAATTCGGTGAATTTGATGAAACATCCGTATTGTTTTTTTCCATCCCTTTCCTTTTGGGTGATTTATATTTATGGACAGGACAAAATGAAAATGCGGCAAATTTCTACCGGGATTTAATTTACCATGATGCTTATACTGTAACTTCCTGGTATCAAAGTATCAGAGGTGTTGACGGTTCAGGTACTACCATGGAATTTTCAGGGACCATATATTCTAATTGGCAAATGATTTTCACGGGAAAAACATCTACCGAATACATTACTACGATTGCAGCATCTAATGAATACGAACATTTGACTTATATTGACCGTTTGCTTTACTCTCCAACGGCTACTACGATTGAACAACGGGGCACTCTTATACCGACAGAACTTGCGCTCAGCAAGTTTGATAGCACCTTTTATTTTCATGGATATAAAAGTAAGGATGAGGCATTGACAACCTATGGAGATTTGAGAAAATCCGGAACGTTTGTTAGTCATGGTACCGGATCATTAACAAGCAATGAAATAATAACGCACTACTATGTAAACAAATACTACAGGATGAATTATTATGATATAGATGATTATCCCGAGTATGGTGGAACAGAATCGAACATCATCCTTCCTTATCGCGTTGCATTATTATACCTGCGTTATGCGGAGTCCGTAAACCGTTTGGGAAAGCCTAATTTAGCCATGGCTGTACTTAAACACGGATTGAACTACCGTACCCTATCTAACAGAAAAATTATACCGGAGTCGGAAATTCCCGATCCGTTACCCAATTACATGGATTTTAAAGCTTCCCGTTTTGATGATAATATCGGAATTCACTCCCGCGGAGCCGGAAATTCGGAGATTGATACTACTTTCTATAAAATCAACCTGAATGATATTCAGAATCCGACATTGAAAGATTCCATTCTTTATGTGGAAAATTTGATTCAGGAAGAATTGGTACTGGAATTAGCGTATGAAGGCAATCGCTTTCACGACTTGATGCGTTTTGCTATTTACCGGGAGGATAATGCTTACCTTGCCGATATAGTTGCTGAAAAATATAAAGATGCAGGATTGAAAGAGCGTGTAAGAAATAAATTGAACTTCCGGGAGAATTGGTATATCAAAAAATGATATATTTGCACTTTAACTTTAGATGATGTATAGAAAGATATTTTTTGCCCTGTTTTTAGTGGCTTGTTTCCCGGGATATACCAATACTGTTTATTTGTTCTCCTATTTTAACGGAAACGGAGATGGATTGCATCTGGCATATAGTACGGACGGTTTAAAATGGGAAGCATTGAATCATGATTCTGTTTATTTAAAACCCAGGGTAGGAAAAGATAAATTGATGCGTGATCCCAGTATTGTACAGGATGATCAGGGAATTTTTCATATGGTATGGACTTCCGGATGGTGAGATCAGGGGATCGGATATGCTTCTTCTTCCGACCTGATACATTGGTCGGAACAGCAGAATATTCCTGTAATGGAGAAATTCGAGGGCGCCAGGAATACCTGGGCCCCCGAATTATTTTAGGATAAAAAAGACCAAACTTTTTATATCTTCTGGGCATCGACTGTGCCCGGCGCTTTTCCCGAAAAACCTACAGTTGCCTTCCAAATCCATCTCAAGGGATGACTGTTTTTTATGAAACCTGATTTACCGGAGAGTTACAGCTTTTACAAATTCCCCGATTTTGATATTTGCGTCTTCCAATGTTTTGGCTTGTTCTCCGTTAACAACTATATTTTCAAACACAATCTCTTCTATCCGGCGCTCCTCACTGTATCCTTCAATGATTGATGGATTTTCTTCATATCCGGTATAATATACATTTTTGACATGAATATTTTTAATGCCTCTTCCTTGTGATACACTGTATTTAGGGTTATATAATACCCTGAAATTAAAAAGCTGACCTTCTTCTATATTCTCAATCCATATATTCTCGAACTTTACATTCTGAACAATATTATCATCTGCTACATTTATAGAAAGACAACCCTGGTATAATCTGTCATCCTCATCTTGCTGTAGAATATATATATTTGAAAAAGTGATGTCTTCCAAAATATTTCCTTCTCCATGCCCTCCGATATTTATCGGATGTGCAACATCGGCCCATAAAACAGCATCAGAGACCGATATGTTTTTGACATTCCCATAATAAGTCCAGCGGTGTGCATAAAGGGCTATACAATCATCAGAATTTCGCATAAATACATCTTTTATCTCTACATCTGTACAGCTCATCAGGTCAATTCCATCACTCCATCCCTTGCAACTGAATGCTTTCAGATTATTAATCTTTAATCCGTGTACTTCTCCGCCAAAGACTGTATAATGATCCGGGTTGATAACGGTTATTCCATTGATTTCTATGTTTTTACAATGCGTAAATTCAAATCCACGTACCGGATTGTCAATATATCCCCGACCGATAAACCTTACATTTTCAACATTGTTACAGATAAATTTTCCATTTACGATTGCACCGGGAGCCAGATAAACAGTAGTGTTGGAAGAAATAGAGAATGAGTTTCCCGGGACGTCCTTGGGCCGGTGACATCCGGGGCCAAAATAAATCACATTAGGATCATTAGGATTGGGAGTTTCTTTTTCCGGTTCATTGGCAAAGATATGTAAATTTCTTACCCGGTCGTCATTAACTTCAAGAGAGAACTTACCCGGTTTATCCAAAGTAAAATAAATAATATTTTCATGTATAGTATGGTTAATACCTTTTGCTGAAGGACGTATCTTTACTTTATGAATCATTTTATTGTTTACCTTTACACGTAACTCTACCCGGCCGGAAAAGTCGAACTGTACCATAGATGCAGGTTGTGGATTATCCTGATCTACTAAAACACGATATTCATATAAATCTTGCCATTCTTCTTCCGGTAAACGTACCGAAATAGTAAAGTCATCATTATGTTTGCTATAGACCAACTCTTCAGGAATTGGATAAATATTCAATGTTTGAGCTGTTAATGAAAAAATGCCAAACCATATCAATGACAGTAAGCAGATAGTCCTTCTCATCTGATTTTATTATTAAGTAATTTATGTAAGCAAAAATGGTTAATTTATATCTGTTTCATTCATTCATATTGAAACAAAAAGTAGCATGTTTTCTATCATGGTGCCTAATGGTTCAAACTATGCCATAAAATGTTTCTTTTTGTCATTTATAATATGGATGTAGCAGTAATTAAAATTATATCAGGTGAATATAAAGGACATTCCGGGGCCAAAGGAAAGTATGTGGATGCCTTGTTGCTTGATGTATAGATAAAACCGGATGAATCTTTTCAAATGCCAATCGACATATCATCCAATTTGTTTGTTTATATCATCGAAGGCAGTGGTTTTTTTAATTCCCAAAGTGTGTGCAAAATATGTGCAAAAAAGAAAAAACCACTCAGAAATTATCCTAAGTGGCTGATCTTCATGCTCTTCCTCTTGGACTTGAACCAAGGACCCTCTGATTAACAGTCAGATGCTCTAACCGACTGAGCTAAGGAAGAATTTTTTCCCTTTTTCATGAAGAATCATTTTTTAATTATTAATCCTTCATTTTAATTTCTATTTATTTTCAGCTCTTCCTCTTGGACTTGAACCAAGGACCCTCTGATTAACAGTCAGATGCTCTAACCGACTGAGCTAAGGAAGAATTTTAACTGCATTTCTCAAAATGCGATGCAAAAGTAATGGTTATTTTCCAAATATGCAATATCTTTGTGCAAAAAATATAAAGATTATATGAAAATATTAGGAATGGGCAACGCCTTAGTCGATGTATTGGCCAGACTGGAAGATGATAAGCCTCTGTCTGATTTGAACCTCTTGAAAGGGGGGATGGAATTGATTAATGAAGAAAAACGAAATCATATATTGAGTGTAATCAGCGAATTACAACAACGGATGACTGCCGGTGGGAGTGCCTCTAATACCATGGCAGCATTGGCCAAAATGGGTGCTCCGGTCGGATTTATCGGAAAAGTAGGTGACGATGACTACGGAAATTTTTATATGGAAGATGTCCGTAAAGTCGGAGTAAATACACATTTGATACAGAAACAGGCGGCTTCCGGTACTGCAATGGCTTTGATTTCTCCCGACGGAGAACGTACTTTCGGAACTTATCTCGGTATTTCTGCAGAACTTTCAGTAGATGATTTGTCGGAAGATACTTTCAGTCAGTATAATTATTTTTATATTGAAGGGTATCTGGTGCAGAATTATGAGTTGATAGAATCTGCTATGCGTCTGGCAAAAAATATGGGAATGAAAGTGGTCATTGATGCTGCCAGTTATAATGTAGTAGAAAATAATCTCGATTTTTTCTGGAAATTGATCAACGAATATGTGGATGTGATCTTTGCAAACGAAGAAGAGGCGAAGGCTTTGACTGGTCTGGAAGCAGAAGGCGCTGTTAAAGTGCTGGCGGAAAAAGTGGATATTGCAGTCGTTAAAACCGGAGCAAAAGGGGCTTTGGTTATGTGTGGTGATCAGTTGGTGTCTGTTCCGGCGATGTCAGTGAATCTGATAGATACTACAGCTGCAGGAGATTATTATGCTGCCGGATTTCTCTTCGGACTGACCCGGAACAAGAACTTGGAACAATGTGCTCAATTAGGAATTTTACTCGCTTCCAATGTTATTGAAGTAGTTGGAACCCGCTTGGATGATTATTCCTGGCAAAAAATAAAGCAAACAGCAGAAAAAATTATATCTTCGCAAAATGAATAAAAAATATTGTATACTCGGATTATACCTTATCCTTGGAGTTATTGCGGTTCCTGCGCAAAAAAACGATAATCATCGCTTCGAGTTATCGAAAAATATGGATATATTCAATGCCCTGATAAAGGACTTGGATATGTTTTATGTGGATACTATTCATCCGGAAATACTGATTCCGGATGGCATTGAAATGATGTTGTCAAAATTGGATCCGTATACCAACTATATGTCGGAACAGGATTTGGGCGACTTTAAGTTTTTGGTTACCGGAGAATATGGAGGTATTGGTTCTGTGATCACTCAACGAAATGGAAAGACTTATATCGTAGAACCGTATGAAGGTATGCCGGCGGCACTTGCCGGACTGAAAGCCGGAGATGAGATATTGTCAATAGATGATGTACTTATCAGTGAAATTAAAGAACCCAGTGAAAAGCTAAAAGGGCAACCGGGCACAAAAGTTAAACTGAAGTATCTGCGACCGGGAAATACTAAACCGTCTACTATGGAAGTTACCCGTAAAATCATACAGGTGAATCCTGTTACATATTATGGGGTAGTAGGTAATAATACGGGTTATATTTACTTGTCGGGTTTCACAGATCAATGCTCTCAGGAAGTAAAAGCTGCTTTTTTAAACCTGAAAGCAAAAAATGTA
Source organism: Bacteroidales bacterium (assembly GCA_031552335.1). Taxonomy (GTDB): domain Bacteria; phylum Bacteroidota; class Bacteroidia; order Bacteroidales; family Azobacteroidaceae; genus JAISFI01. Next base: position 20,369 of record JAVBMQ010000181.1, read on the forward strand.
TCTTCTGTTATTCTGGATTTACGGAATAACCTGGGTGGCAGTATGGAAGAGGCTGTGCAAATTGTCAATTTTTTTGTACCTAAAGGTAAGATTGTACTTACGACTAAAGGAAAAATCAGACAGGCAGACCGGACTTCCCGGACCACTCTAGATCCACTGGATGCAGAAATTCCATTGGCTATATTGGTGAATGAAAGTTCTGCTTCCGCTTCTGAAATTGTTTGCGGAGCCATACAGGATATGGATAGAGGTATTCTGGTGGGTAACCGTACCTTTGGAAAAGGATTGGTACAGGAGGCTCACGAATTGCCATATAACACAAGCCTGAAATTGACTACAGCTAAATACTATATTCCCAGCGGACGTTGTATTCAGGCAATTGATTACTCTCACAAGGCTGCTGATGGTAGCGTCGGTGCCATTCCCGATAGTCTGACTTCTGTTTTTTATACGGAAAAAGGACGTCCGGTACGTGATGGAGGGGGAGTAACTCCGGATTTTAAAATTGAAGACCAGCGAAGATCAAGTATCTTATATTATCTTTTGGTAGATTATGTTGTCTTTGATTATGTTACCGAATGGGTACAGAAGCATCCTGTGATTGCTCCTGCCGATCAGTTTGTGTTCCCGGATGCAGATTATGATTCATTCAAAGCTTTTGCCAAAGAAAAAGATTTTAAATATAACCGGCAGAGTGAAAAGGCTTTGGCGGCTTTGAAGGAAATAGTGAGTTTAGAAGGTTATTCTGATGATGTGTCAACAGAGTTCAATGCCCTGGAAGATAAGCTTCGTCCGAATATTGATAAAGAATTGGATGAAAATAAAGATATCATTGTACGCTATATTTCCCAGGAAATAGCCAAAAGATATTATTATCAGAAGGGAGAGATTCTTCAGACAATTAAAAATGATCCCGCATTGGAAAAAGCCCTGGAGGTGCTGAATGATAAAGAGTTGTATCAAAATACGCTGACAACTCCGGGTAATTTAAGTGAACTCCAAAAAAAATAAGCGGAATGAAGTATTTTTTTATTGTTTTTTTGTTAGTCTATGTCTTGGCAAGCGCTTACGTTTTTGTTCGTGGCTGGCAACTCTTGCCCAATAATTTGCCTCTCCGGATTGTTTATTGTCTGGTGTTTGTATTTCTCTGGTCTGCCTATATCGTGGCTATGCTGGCTAAAGAGTCCTGGCCGGTACCTGTAATCAAGTGGCTTTGTATTCCGGGAGGGATATGGTTTGCTGTGATGATCTATTTATTGATGGCTTTGTTGGCGATTGATTTACTGCGGATTGCAAATTATTTTTTCCATTTTTTCCCGGCTTTCATTACCGGAAATGTATATCGTGCCCGTTTGTTTACGGGAGGATTTGTATTGTTCGCGTTATCTGTTATTTTCATTATCGGTCATTATCGTTTTTCCCATCCTGTGGTGGAAGAGTTGGAACTGGATGTGGACAAACCGGTACAGGGTAGAAAAGAGTTAAACATTGTGGCTATTTCTGATGTGCATCTGGGGTTTACTATAGGGAAAGATAACCTGAAGAAGTATGTAGCGCAAATCAACGCACTCGAACCGGATATCATTCTTATTGCGGGCGATTTGATTGATATCAGTACCCGTCCTTTGGAAACCTACCGGATGTATGAAGAATTACAGCAACTGAAAGCGCCCTTGGGTGTGTATATGGTGACCGGAAATCATGAATATATTGCAGGGATAGATGCTTCTGTGGCATTTATTGAAAAAACAGGAATCCGGTTGCTGAGAAATGAATTTGTATTGCTGGATAGTACTTTTGTCGTTGCCGGAGAAGAGGATATCAGCGGACATGAGAATCGTCGCTTGAAAGATATTTTACAGGAAACAGGAAATAATGATTCTTTACCCGTCATTGCTCTTTGTCACCAGCCGCAGGATGTGCTGGTAAAAGAAGCGGCTGATGCCGGGGTTGACTTGCTTTTATGTGGTCATACGCATCAGGGACAGTTTTGGCCGGGGAATCAGCTTGTAAAGAAAATGTTCAAATATGCTTATGGATACGGACGAATGGACAATATGCATGTGTATGTTTCCAGTGGATTGGGAATCTGGGGACCACAGTTCCGTATTGGCACTCAGTCTGAAATCGTCAAAATCAAACTGAAGTTCAAAAGTTAAGTAATGAAGATTTTCCTGACATCCATTTTTGCCCAGACAATCCTTACCGGATATATATTTTATCATGCCTGGCATGCCGTTCCTTCCGGAAAAACCTGGCGATTACCATTGGTAGGTTTGTTTGTTGTGGAAATATTGTTGTTTTTTACAGGATTTTTCTTCCATAAAGTGCTGGATGACAAATTTTTATATTTCCTGCAAATGGTGTGTGGTACCTGGTTTATTGCTGCAGTTTATTTGTCCATGTGTCTGTTTGTCATGGATATTTTACGCATAATCAACCACTTTTTTCCATTTTTTCCGAAATACATCCGGACATATTACCGGCAGATAAAAATATTTCTTTTTTTCTTTTTTCCGTCTTTGGTTATCTTCTTTCTTTCTTGTGGCTTCTATAGCTTTAATCACCCGAAGGTTAAGTATCAGACTATTGAAATTCACAAAAAAGCGGGAAAATTGGAAAAATTCCGGATCGCTTTTGCCACAGATATTCATGCCGGGTATATCGTAGATAAAAATCAATTGCACAAATATATAGATTTAATTAATGCCCAACATTGTGACCTGATTATGTTGGGAGGCGATATGATCGATTATGACCTCCATATCCTGAATATGGAAGATATGGCTTCCGAATTCCGCCGTTTGCATGCACCACAGGGGGTATATGCTGTATTAGGAAATCATGAACGCCGGTTTGATACGGAAAAAAAAGTTGAATGGCTCAGAAGTGCCGGATTAACAGTACTGAAAGATACCGTGATTATGCCCGAATTGTCTTTTTACCTGATCGGACGGGATGATAAGAAAAATGAAGATCGCAGATCTTTAAGTTATTTGACTACCGGACTGGATCGTTCCAAACCTATCATAGTCATTGACCACCAACCGGCAAGCCTTGGTGAAAATCTGATGAATCAGGTTGATTTTACTGCGCACGGACATGTACATAACGGACAGATATGGCCTTATAATTATGCCATGTACTGGTTTTGGAATGGTTTCAGTGAAGGATATCATCGGCTTGGAAAAACCCAGATGTATATCTCTTCAGGATTAGGCTTGTCAGGCCCTCCCTTTCGTGTATTTACCGATTCGGAAGTAATCGTTTTTGAGTTGGTGTTTAAAGCTGCTACTAATAAATTTGTTTTTTTATCGCAACATTAGAATATTCATGTTTGTATATTTATGAATATCCCTGGCTAAATATTAGTATACTGGCTATTTAATAATCTATTGTTGACTATCGGACGAACAATATAAGTAAGTTCTTTTGATTGTGCTGTCAAATAATGGAAACCGCTTGACAAAACTATTTCAACACTATCATCTACAATGATATATCTATCATGATGAGTTTGAATGTTATTGTCATTCTTGAAGTTCCATTTCGGATTAAATGCAGACAAGTCAGCTATGTTATCAGGGGTCAAGTGATTAGAATGATACACAATATCTACATTTTTGTCTGGAAGTATAGATTTCAAGCTATTTATACCTTCGTTCGATTTACATAAGTGAGCATCATGTAAATACAAAACTTTGGCATTCTTACAAATTGTTTTAATATGCTTGATCGCTTTATCTCTTATTGCATCTCTATAATGACAACCAATTACTGAAGTTGTAATGGAATCTGCATTGATATTTACATAAGGAAATGTTGTGCTGTCTGTGCAAAGTATGAGTTTATAGTCTGTTTTATTTGCTAAATCCGTCAAACTTTGATTGGTAAATCCTGACTTTCTTAATGAAATAAGCGTTGATTTTTCGAACTCTCCATCAATTCCAATCTCTTGCAATTGTTTGATATTAGTCAAAAATTCTCCACAATGAAACTTCAATAAGTTAGAAATAATTCCTTTGTCAAAATCAATTTGTTTTTTGAAATAATGATATTCTTTATAAAGCTCATTAGATAATACAAAACTATATTTTCCCATAATTATTCCATTTCTAAAAGTTCGGCTAAGGTTGCATCGAAAAATCCGTCCGGAAAATCATTAACAAATTTTCCATCTTCTTTAAATCGTATTTCTTCAAATGGTTTTTGTATCCCTCCTTTGTAAAAAATAACGGCTTTATCGAATGAAAACCGTTTTTTGTATATTTCATATCCCACTTTGTAAATCAAGTGTTCGCAATGGGTTTCAATAATCACCTGAATACCTGCATTGGCAATAAATGCCAAAAATTCTCCCACTTTAGCCTGACTGGCAGGATGAAGATGAATCTCTGGATTTTCGATAATCAAAATGTCCCCTTTCTTTGCACGTAGACACATGATCAGAATTTTTGTCAAATAGCCCACTCCTGCACCTAATTGTAATGGAGGAATATTTTGTAAGCCATCGCTGTGGTATCTTATTTCTACGGTTTCATCCAACCTCTTTTCTGATTGAAGTTCTGTGTTAATCTCCAAAACTTTAGACAACCAATAATTTACCTGTGCTGATAAAGTGCTGGAATTTTCATCTTTTACTAATTCAGCAATAACCGGAACAGATTTCTCATTTTCAAAAGTACCCCATAGATACTCTCCATTAGTCCCAACTTTATAATCTGTATTAATTCTTGAATATTGTTCTATGCCGATTCTATTTGCAGACAAGTAAAATAAATTTTCTTCGAACTTCAATTGATATTTTTTTATTTCGTCTAATGACAATGCTGTGCCAAAGTTAATTTCTTGGTTTTTGAAAAAAGAAAATTTATTAGAATCAATTGTCAATGATACACCAACCGACTTGGCATTATAATATTTATTTCTAAGAGACTCAAAATTTGATGTAATTACATGGATTAATAGAGAAGATTTAATTCCTCCAAAATATAATTGTGGCAATAAAATGGCTTGTATTAAACTCGATTTTCCCGTAGAATTCAATCCCGTAATAATTGTAAGCGGTTTGAATTCCAAGATTTCTTGATGAAGACACTTAAAGTCTTCTATTTCTACTCTTTTGATCATAGTAAGAAATATTTTACTAATTCATTTATTTTTTCAAATCGATAGGCAACGCTAGTCGTAGAATCTATATTACCACTAAAATATGCCGATTGATCAAATTCTTTTTTCAGATTAACAATTGCAGAACTTATTTCATTGGCCTTTCCTAAGTTTAATTGAAAGGAAAAAAAATAAGTTAATGCTTCTAAAAGCGGCATGTTGATTGGGCGACGTTGGATCCCATGAGACTCAAACCGAAAAGCATCTTCTCCCAAAACATTGGAACACATTTGCATGGATTGTTTAAATAAATTTTCATATTCGTTAATTATTTCATCCGCCATGTTTTCGTTGACATAAATCATGAACCGAGCTAAAAAATCATCAATGTCACCTTTATATTCCAATAATTGGTTGTTCTTGAATTGTCCCTTTTGAAGTAATAAAAAAGCATAAGCTCTTAATGCCACATATTGATCTTTCATTCGTTCTTTGTTGATTGAACCTGTTGCAGCAAGAAATTCCATAGAATCACACAATCGTTTCAATAAATCCGTACTTTTTCCTCGGTATAAGGCATTCCGCATTTCTTGTTTATTCAAAGAAGTTCCACCTCTGTTTACTCTATCAAAGATATCATATTTTACTCGTTCAGGAGTAGGTGGTTGTATGATGTAAAAAAACAGCTGATAATCTTCAAAAATACCTTGTAATTTTATATCTAAGTCTTTGAAATATAAACCATTCAAATTCTCTAAAATTTTAAGTCCAGTTAGTTTTGTTTTTCCTTCTAAAAAGTCTAAAATAGCAGTTATACGCTGCCTGCCATCAACAACTTGCTTCTTTCCGTTTTTGTCTTCAAATAAATACATTAAAGGAATAGGAATCCCCATCAAAATAGATTCCACCAGTTCCGACTTCTGTTTGCTTTTCCAAACTTCATTGCGTTGAAAGTCTGGATTTAGAATAAGTTCCTTCCTTTTGCTACATAAGGTTTGTAGATGGAGGATACTAAACTGAGCTTTATCAATTTTTACCTTGGCATTAGGATAAATAGTATCAGAGTTATTATTGATATCCAAATCCGCATTTTCAACATCATTCTCCTTTGGAGTGTTGTTCAGATTCATGTTGTTATTTTCTGTATTTTCCATATCACTCCTCATTAGACGTAATCAATAAAAGCAATTTCTTCTGGTGAAAGTCCATATCTTTTATAAAGCTTTTCATCTGTCCAAGGCTCATCAATATTTGCAGGTTGTCCCTCATCATTAAAAAGAGAAAACTGATGTATCTTTTCCACCAAAAATCGAAATACATAATCCTGACATTTTGATTTTACTTGTTTCATAACAAAATCTACTTATAATTTTTTATTTTGTT
>JAVBMQ010000188.1:0-47045 GCA_031552335.1 Bacteroidales bacterium
TGTAAGTTTTTGAATATCGCTCCACCGCATCCCAGTAAGACAGGAAAAAATAAACGCTTGCTTTAATACCGGATATCTACATTCTTCTTTTACCAATCGTTGTAGCTCCTCAAATGTTAGATATTCCCGTTGTACATCTTCTACTTTAGTAGGTTTAACAGTTGCTGCCGGACTATGGGGTATAATTCCGTCTTCAATGGCTTGATTCAGTGCAGCTTTCAATTTCAGGAAATAACTACTCTGGCTATTAGATGAGAGATTTTCATTGCTTTTCGTTTTCGTTTTGGCAAGATGATTTTTGAACCCTTCTACAAAGGCTTTATCTACACTTTCAAAAGTAAAGTCATACCCAGCGTAAGCAATAAGATGTTTTAAGGCACTATCCCAATTTCCGTAATTGCCTTGTGAATCCTTGCGTTGGTCAATCAGGCTTTTGAAATACTCAATAAAATTTGTTTGTATCTTGTACTCAACTGTAAATCCGTACTGCTTATTTTGATGAGCAAGTAAACGTTTAGCTCGAACTGCTTCGGCCATTTCAAGGTTTACTTTGTTATGGTCTCTATCGGCTTTTGTTTTGGGATTGGTTATGAGATAATACTCCAACGCTTCAAACTTTCGTTTGTGTTTGATTTTCCCGTTCTCATCTTTCGTGTAACCAAAATAGTATTCTAATGACAAACTTGTTCGTCCTGTTGATTCCGATACTCGCTTTCTTAATTTTATATCCATAATGACAGCATATTAATAACCTGCCACAAAGTTACACTTTTTTTACACCAAAACAAATTTTGAGTGTAATTTCGTTGTAAATTTTTACACCAGAATGAGAAAATAAAGATTTTGAAAAATCAGATTTATATGTACAATTTGCTGATTTATAATATTTTAATTTGATATTGTTTTGACATTATTTTACTAAGTTACTTGCCGATGCAAAACTTCCTAAATATATTCCCCAACACCTCATCCGTACTAATCTCTCCCGTAATCTCTCCCAAATAATGCATACATTCCCGTATATCCTGACTCAAAAACTCTCCGGAAAGATTTGACCTCAAGCCGTCAATAACCCGAAGAATAGCATCATGTGCTTTAATAAGCGCTTCATAATGCCTGATATTAGTCACAATCACATCATTCTGACCGATTTCAGGTATATGTGAGGCTTCCAATAATAGTTTTTCTAATTGTTCCAGATTGGTTTTATGTTTGGCGGAAATATAAATCCTTTTGGCATTGCCATCATCAAAAAGCTGATCCAGGATCGATTGTTCTTCAGGACTTATTTTGTCTATTTTATTGAAGGCAATAATTAATTGTTTGTTTTCGGTGAGAGGAATAATTTGTTCTGCAAGTTTTTCTATTTTTTCGCTTACCTGGGTTGTATCTATCATCCAGATAACTACAGATGCCTGTTTGATTTTTTGAAAAGTCCGTTCTATACCCAATGTTTCTATTTCATCCTGTGTGTCACGGATGCCTGCCGTATCTATGAAGCGGAAGATAATACCTCCGATGTTGATTGTATCTTCTATTACATCCCGGGTAGTTCCGTGTATGTCGGAGACAATTGCTTTTTCTTCTTGTAGTAAAAAATTAAGCAAGGTGGATTTTCCGGCATTGGTTTCTCCTATGATGACAACAGGGATGCCATTTTTTACTGCATTTCCTACACTGAAAGAATCTGCTAATTTTTTTATCAGTCTTTCAATATTGTCGGAGAGTTCCTGGAGTTGAGACCTATCGGCAAATTCGACATCTTCTTCATTGAAATCCAGTTCCAGTTCTATCAGGGAAACAAAATCCAATAATTGAGAACGAAGCATTTGCAGTTCATTGCTGAAATTTCCACGCATCTGGCTCATGGCTAATCTGTGTGAAGAAGCAGAGTCAGAAGCAATCAGATCCGCAACAGCTTCAGCTTGCGAAAGGTCCATTTTCCCATTCAGAAAAGCCCGTTGTGTAAATTCTCCGGGAGACGCCAGGCGGCAACCATTTTTCAGTAACAATTTGAGTATCTCCTGTTGGATATATAATGAACCATGACAGGTAATTTCTATCGTATCTTCTCCTGTAAATGAATGTGGAGCACGGAATACGGAAACCAATACTTCGTCTAATATCTCATCTCCATTATAAATTTTCCCCAAGCGGATACTATAAGGATTTTGCTCTGCGAAAGAGATTTTCCCTTTGAAAGGAGTGAAAATTTTGTCGGTGATGGCAAATGCATCACATCCGGATATGCGTATAATAGCAACCCCCCCCTGTCCCGGAGGTGTTGAAATAGCACAAATCGTATTTTTATCCATTTTTCTTTTAAAATAAAGCTTCTATAGGTTATTTAATTTCTATTTTTTCGCCAAGAAACTTCGGATTTTTTCCAAACAAAATATCGATATATACTTTGATCCGGGCTAATTTTTCCCGTTGCATGGTTTTGAATCCGAAACGGCGGCCAACATCTTTTGCATTGTATCCATAGGCTTCCAGGTCATTTTTACGGGCAATATAAACAGCCCTTTCATTGTGAAATTTTTGAGAAATAATGATGAATTTTTCTTGTCCGAAAATTTTATTCATTCTTATAACAGAATCCAGTGTCCGAAAACCGGCATAATCGAGATAGATAACGCTGTCAGGAATACCTCCTGCAATCAGATCATTTTTCATATCTAAGGGCTCGTTGTAAGTATGACGACCGTTATCTCCGCTTACAACAATGTATCTTATTTTTCCGGCGTGATATAATTCAAGCGCAGCATCAATTCTGTATTGGAAATAAGGATTGATATGATTGTTAATATATTTGGCGGAGCCTAATACCAAGCCTGTTTTACAGTCAGGAATGGCTTCGACGTTGTCATAGATATATTGTTCACTGGAACCGGAAATACTTTTATCAGCTATCCACACAAATAGAAAAAGCAGTATAAGTATGGATATCATCCAAATGAATAATCTTTTCCATTTGATTTTTTTCTTCTTTTTCATTTCAGATTCTCTCCAGTATTTTTATCATAAGGTCTTCAAAGGAACCTTTGTAATTTGTATTCATTTCGTTGGAATGACGATTGGCAATGACCATGCATACCGTCATAGCCTGATGTCCCATCAATCTGGATAGTCCGGCCAGGGCGGCGCTTTCCATCTCATAGTTCATGAATTGAAGGTTTCCATATTGGAAGGTTTCAAGCAGACTGTTTTGGTTAGGCAGGGAGAGAGGCAATCTGACAAATCGTCCCTGAGGGCCATAAAATCCATTGGCGGAACAGGTGATTCCTCTAATCATATCAAAACCGATACGGTTGGTCAATTCTTTATCTGCAGATACAAAATAAGGAGTAGCTAAGGTTTGAGGCCATTGTGTGTGGGTCAGAAATGCATGAGTTAAGGATTTATCTGAAATTTGCATACCATTTTCATAGAAGAACAATAAACCATCCATTCCCATTGATACCTCAGAGACAACATAAGATCCTATCGGACAAGAAGGTTGCAGTCCTCCACAGGTACCGATACGCACCATGGTCAACTTATTGAAATGATCTTTTACAATGCGTTTCTCCAGGTCTATATTTGCCAGAGCATCCAGTTCATTGACGACAATATCTATATTATCACATCCAATGCCATGAGATAAGGCTGTAATCCTTTTCCCTTTATAAGAACCAGTAATAACACGAAATTCCCTGCTTTGCCGGTCAAATTCTATGGTGTCAAAATGGGAAGCAAATACAGGAACCCTGCCGGGGTCGCCCATCATGACAATTTTAGAAGAAAGTTGTTCCGGTCGTAAATGTAAATGAAAAACACTTCCATCTTCGTTGATGGGAAGTTCGGAGGGGGGGATGAGGCGCATGTGGATTGAGAATAAAGAGTTAAGAGTTAAGAATTAAAAATTAAAAGTAGGATTGCATTCTTAACTCTTAATTTTTAATTCTTAACTCCTGATCTAAGTTAGTCTTTCAACGGTTTGTTAGTCGGAGGAGTTGCCGGTTTGGCAATATTTTCTCTCATTTCAGTATCGGCCTGGATATTTTTCATTTTGTAATAGTCCATGATGCCGAGATTCCCATTGCGGAAAGCTTCTGCCATTGCTTTCGGCACTTCTGCTTCTGCTTCGATAACTTTTGCTTTTGCTTCCTGAGCTTTCGCTTTCATTTCCTGTTCGGTAGCCACAGCCATGGCACGACGTTCTTCTGCTTTAGCCTGAGCAATGTTTTTATCAGCCTGGGCCTGATCCATTTGCAATACAGCTCCGATATTTTTACCTATATCAATATCAGCAATATCAATGGATAATATTTCAAAGGCAGTACCGGCATCCAATCCTTTCTTTAATACCAATTTTGAGATAGAATCCGGATTTTCCAATACAGATTTGTGTGATTCGGAAGAACCGATAGATGATACAATACCTTCACCTACACGGGCAAGTACAGTTTCTTCTCCGGCGCCACCCACCAATTGTTTGATATTAGCCCGTACGGTTACCCTTGCTTTGGCTATCAACTGAATACCATCTTTAGATACGGCAGTCACAGGAGGTGTGTCGATTACTTTAGGATTTACCGACATTTGTACAGCTTGAAATACATCCCGTCCGGCAAGGTCAATAGCAGTAGCCATTTGAAATGTCAGGTCGATGTTTGCCTTAGAAGCAGAAACCAGAGCGTGAACAACTTTTTCTACGTGTCCGCCGGCTAAGTAGTGAGCCTCTAATTCGTCACGGGTAGTACTTTTTAAACCAGCTTTGTGTGCTTCGATCATTGCTTTTACGATGATTGAAGGCGGAACATTACGGATACGCATGATAAATAACTGTACCAGGGAGATCCGTACTCCGGATGCTCTTGCCGAAAGCCAGAGCAGGAATGGTACATAATAGAAAAATACAGACAACAAAACGATTGCCGCTGCAATGATTACAAATAACAATAAATTACCTTCCATAAATTATATCAAGATTAAATAATTTCAACTCTTAATTTTTACTAATACCTGATTACTCAGTTTTTTTACAACTATCACTGTTGCTCCGTCATCAATAAATCCGGTTAATGCTTTGGCTTCTGCAAAAACATTGTTGATTTTGACTTTTCCGACCGGATTTAAACGGGAAATGGCAATGCCTTCGTCTCCTTCTTTGATCTGATCCAAATGGTCGGTTTCCACCTTGGAATCAATATCTGTATTCAGGGAAATTTTATCGATAGTCCTTGAACGAACGAGCCAGATGAATAATACACCAAGGGTAATGACAGATGCCGCTACAGTGATGTTACCACCCAGAGTTCCCAGATGAGAATATGCATAATAAATACTTCCCGCAGAGAATATAGCTCCGGCAATTCCGGCAAAAGTAATCCCCGGGAGTAAAAATATCTCTGTCAGTATCAGAAGAATACTTAATGAAGACAGAATAATAGTAATAATGATATCGATACTCATTTATTTTGTTGTCTTAAATGTTTAATTTCTGTATTTCTGACAGACACTAATAAATTCTCATATTTTTTCTGCATTTCAGCTTCACTTTTTTCTGCGTTTAATATGGTGTCTTTTAATGTTCTTTTTGTGCTTGCAGATCCTTTACTGTATTCTATTCTGTTATTTTCCAGATTTTTTTCCAGAGCATCTAATTTGTTTTTCAATTGTTGCGCTTCCATGAATTGACTTTTAGCGGCATCGCTTTCAAAATCACTTAATGAATAGTACACAATATTGTCATTCACGATGAATGTGAAATCTTTTTTCTTTTCAGGAGAAGAAGTTATTTGTCTATTATGTATCTTTTCGAGGAGAGAACTGTAATTTTCTCCTTCTTTCCAGGAAGCACGAATGGATGTAATCATAGCTCTTTCTTTTAGTACATTGAGATTCTCCTTGTCGACGGAAATTCTTTCTGCATTGGGGATAAAAGTATAAATGATTACTTTGTCTTCGGGTAAAAACCGATCTGTAGCAAAATATCCTACTCCATTCAAGTCATCAATGGCCAGCATGTAGTCATTTCCGATAGAATTGAATGGCATTCCCATTTGTTCAGGAGTCAGATACGTGTCGTTTGTATTGTTGTAACGGGTGACAAACAAATCGTATCCTCCGATAGAACCATGTCCTTTGGATGCAAAATATACAGTCACACCGTCAGATAAAACAAAAGGATAATTATTGTCTTCCGGTGAATTGACAACATCAGATAAAATTGTTTCATCACTCCATTTATCCAACAATTTGTTCTGTGAGTATAACTTATAAATCGAGTTGGCATCCAGTCTCGCATAATATCGTTTGTTTGCCAATTGATTGGTGTAGATAGATACTTTGCCATCCTCACTGGCGACAATAGATCCGGATTCTTCACTGAGTTTGTAATAATTCAGAAAATCATCTTTATCTACAATGATACTATCAATGAATTGCACATCTTCTGTGTAGGAAAGCATTCTGTCCGCTTTTTTTGCTTGCTCTATCAATGGCTCTATGACTTCAATTTCTTTTGTCTGCTTCTTCTTTTTCAGGGCATCCGTATATTTTTCATAATACCTGACAGATTCGTCGAAATTGTACTGCAGATAATTAAGTTGTCCTAAATAACGAAAAGATTCCTGTATACCTTTTCCGGCAGCAAATTCAAGATACTTTTTGGATGCATTGTATTCTCCGGTTTCAAAAAGGCACACGCCATACCATTGATTATATGAAGCGTTGGTTGGCGATGCTTTAACTAGTTTCTCAGCACCTGCCTTTGCTCCGGCATAATTACCTTCCGAATATAATTTTTTTGTCTCTTGTAAATCTTGTCCGACAATAGCCTGAAAGAAAAACAGAAAAAACAAAACAATTGACAGTTGACAATTCTTGGTAAAACCAAGCGGCAAAACCGAGCGGACAATTGACAATGATTTCCTGCTTGTTGTAGATTTTGATATATATGGATATTTCATGTAAAATTATTTTTCAACATTCAAAGATAGAAATAAATTTTGAATTTTGAATTTTGAATTTTAAATTGGTTGATGCAAAGTAGGATAGGTGCCCTAATAACAGGAAATTTAAATAATTCAACATTCAACATTTAGAATTCAAAATTTTATTCATAAACATAGTGCCCTGTGATTTTCTTAAAAGCAAACAGACAGTCTTCCACTACTTGTCCACCTCCAATATTATGTACAATTAAATATCTTTTTCCGTCACTTGATTTTTTATTTACTACCAAGCCGATATGGGTGAGATTACCTTCCAGATCCCAGGTAACAACATCTCCGGGAATATAATCATTGGGATTGTCTGATATTTTCTTTGAGACGCCTTTCCTGGAAAAGAAAACCATCAGGTTGGGGACTCTTCTATGGTCGATATTGGTATCTGTTCTTTTTAATCCCCATTTTTTAGGATATTTGCTGAAATTGACTTTCATATCTTCATGTACTTTCTTTTGTAAGTCGATATCTAATTTCCTGTAAGCACGAATTATCACATCCGTACAGACGCCTCTGTCTGCCGGTACATCTCCATTGGGATAGGGAATGGTGTAATAGGTTGGGTCGTATCTTACCTTGTCTTTAGTAATTTCAATAGCTGCTTTAGATAATTTCTCAGCAAAAGAAACTGTGTTTTGTCCGGAGAGACAAAATGCAAATAACAAAAAAAAAGGGGTAAATGCAACAAATTTTGTCTTCATATCCGGTTTGTTTTATGATTGTTTGAATCTTCCAAATACGCTTAAAGGCAAATGTTTACCGGATTTTTCAGGGATATACAACTCTCCGAATTCTACAGTTTGGGCTTGAGGAAAGTATTCTTTGATCAGGTTTTCGGCAATTAATGCAGAGAATCCCATGGAATACAGGTTCAATATCAGAAAATTTTCAGTAGGGATAAGCAGACTCCGGCAGGCGTCCATCAATTCGGCAATATTTTCTTCCAGTACCCATTTTTCACCATCCGGTCCGCGTCCGTATGCCGGAGGGTCGAGAATGATACCATTGTATTTTCTTTCCCGTTTAACTTCCCGTTTAACAAATTTCAGTGCATCTTCCACTACCCAGCGGATATCTTTTAGTCCGGATGCCTCCATATTCTCCCGGGACCAATTGATTACCTGTTTTACAGAATCCACATGTGTGACATCGGCGCCGGAAGCTTTTGCCGCAAGAGATGCTCCCCCGGTATAGGCAAATAAATTAAGCACTTTGGGTTGTTCTGTTTTCATGCCGGAAATCGTATCATAAATGAAATCCCAGTTTTCTGATTGTTCCGGGAAAAGTCCTACGTGTTTAAACGCCGTAAGCCCCAACCGAAAGCATAGTTTCATCTTTTTGTAATGATAATTGATAAACCATTGTCCCGGCATACCTGGTTTAAGCATCCATTCTCCACGCTCATTTCCATCATTGGAAGTTTTGCCTTTGTCTCTTTTGAAAGAAGCATGAGCCAGTTTGTTCCATTCCGTTTCCGGAAGAGACTTATTCCAGACTGCTTGTGGCTCAGGACGGCACAAAATATATTTTCCGAAGCGTTCTAACTTTTCATAACCGCCTGAATCAATCAACTCGTAATCTGTCCAATGCTGGGGTGGGAGTAATTTCATTTTTATTGTTTATTCCACAAAGATAGTGATTTTTTAGGAATGCAGTAGAGTCCAGCAGATTGAACTACTAATATTTAGCAATACGAACTGATCTTTAACTCTCTTTGATTTGACAACTTGTGACTGATAGCCTAATGCACCACCCAACACATACATAAAACAAAAATTACTCAATTATTTTTTCATGAATTGATGATAAGATATTTTATTGTTAATTATTAATTTCAATACATAATATCCGGGTTTCATATCCGAAATGTTCAATGATTCTTCATTCCAATCATGTGTTTGATAAATAATACGACCGCTCAAATCAATGATTTCTAATTTTTCTATTATTTCAACCGGCCGGTTGATTGTCAACATGGTTGTTACCGGATTCGGATAAATAGAAATTGGTTTGTCGGTAAAATCCCGGATAGAAGTTTGAGCTTCAAGAAAATCCAGATGATAAGGACTGAGCAAAGAACCAAAGCGTTTATTGGATTCGAACCGTATTATGTGATCGTTGTTCACATATTCTTTGCCGGTTTCATGATTGTACATGCGGAAACTAAATTCTTCTCCCGGTACACCATAAATCATCAGGAATCCGATGTATGGGTTTGGTAGTTCAGATTCATGTTGCAGGAAGATAGAGCCACGGCAATCTTCGCCATTGAAAGCTGCGATTTCAATATTATCGCTCAACACTTCCAAACCATTTATTAATACAATGGATGTCATAGTCATATTATTAGCAAAATGGTGGGGATTGACATTCCATTTTTTATCACGTTCTTCCACGATGGCAGTTCCTGAACGAAGAGAGGATTCTTGTATGTTAGGATAAGTAAACGTTTGATTCTGCGGATTGGCTGAATAATACATATATCCTTTACCCGGTTGCATATATTCCAGACTACCAATCCAACCGTTAGCTCCCATGTAGGTGGCATATCCGGTTTGTCCCTTGATTTGGTCACCCTCTTGCGCATTGATTCCGGCAAGCGCTCCTTTTACCCAAAGGGTGGATTGAGGAGTGTAGCCAATCCAATTCCATCCCTCGAATAAAGTTATCGGGGTTGATGAAACATTTACGGGACGACCTTCCATCTTCAGTAATTGTTTCCCGACTGTATTGGCTGCATACATCTCGGTATTGGTGATACTTGTCAGACTTCCAGACCATAACGAACCTGAACATTCGATATTGGTTGTATGTCCTTTCAAGAAGATTTTCGTATTACCTGCATTACGCTTGAATTGTTCGAGAAGCGTGGTATTGGTATTGGTTACATTCACTGAAAACCAAGTCCATCCTGTACCGAGGGTAATAGATTGCTCTATGACATTCAGGGCATTTTGAATAACCGGAGTATTGACATTACCAAACATATCGGAAGCATTGAATTGAATAGTACCACTGACAGCCCCTCCAAGTTCGACATTTGTATAAATAATTCCTGTGCTTGCATCCCATAGTTTGAATTTAACATCTTTATCTTTATGCTCTGAATTGCCGTATATGTCCATAAATGTGAAATAAGCATTCATTGAACTGATGTAGACAGGTGACGCAACACCCACACATTGTTCATCAATGAAAGCAGCCAGTAAATCATCGGGATCTTCCTGGAAGACTCCTTCGATTTTCACTTGTCCGGTAACATTCATGGCTGATTTGAAATCATGCGGATTGACTATCCATCCGGGATCTTGTCCGGTAACTTTCAATCTGACAGTCAATATTTCTTTGACTCCGTTGGCGCTGGTCAGGACAATGGATTCTTCATAACTTCCGATATTCACTCCTTTGGATATATTGAATACGATATTCTTGGCCTCCAAAGGTTTCAATGTTCCCTGGGTTTGTACGGCGGTCAGCCAGGATGGGATATTTTCAAGGGTAAAATCTTTGTGTTCTCCCGATTTGTTCATAATCGCAGCTGTGAAACCTTTTGTTTCGAATTGCTCCATAACCATATGGATGTCATCAGTATCCCATTTCAACGGATTGCGGTTTACAAATGCAATCCAGGAATAAGTATTCGACGGATTATTGTGCATGTCAAGAATTTCTTTCGCTTTTATATTAAGAGTAACTCCTTCTATGCGGTAATCTTCTTCGGTGA
The DNA here is from genome assembly GCA_031552335.1 of Bacteroidales bacterium. Taxonomy (GTDB): domain Bacteria; phylum Bacteroidota; class Bacteroidia; order Bacteroidales; family Azobacteroidaceae; genus JAISFI01. The sequence goes on from JAVBMQ010000188.1 coordinate 10,720, forward strand.
TATTCAACACCACTTTATAACTTGACGCTGTGACTGTAAAAGGAACATTTTTCACCGGCCTGCAATCCTGCATGGGAGCTGCAATGATGCTTGTTTGGCTCACATTCCCGACAGATAAGCCCGGATTTACCATATCACTGAGGCTTTCATAGACTTCAATCAACTGGTCTCTTTTCTGATAGGATTCAAACGGATAATAGGCTTTTAATCCTGCTTCCGTACCGCGGAGTTTATGGTTCTTCTCTAACAAGATACCTTCGGTAGTCAGGGCAGAACTCCAAACACGCAGTTCATCTATATTACCGTTGAAGTATTCGCTATATACATCTGCTTCAGATTCTTCCGATATTGTATATTTTGCTCCGAGGCAATAATATCCTCCTCCTGTTGTTCCGGAGAAAATATTACTACTGAACGATGCGGTCACTTTCCCATCGACAAGGGCTTTCGCAGTTCCGTTCCTTTTTACCGAAAGTGCAAAATGGTGCCACTCATTATCTAACCAATTGGCGGTAGACAATATTTGGGTATATCCACCTCTTGTCAGTATTAATTGATGGTTAGCATTGAACCCAATGTAATCCGTCAATCCGCAAGATAACATGGTTGCAACTCCTTGTGAAGGAGCTTTGAACCAGAATTCCCATGTAAAATCTTCGAATGAACGGAACGGAAACGTACCGCTCTGAATTTTTGCATATTGATTTGTTCCGTTAAATGCCAATGATCTACCGGACGGATAAATATACCAGCTCGTATGCAGTGTCAAATCCCTGCTGCGGGCTTTGTCTCTGGCCAGCAAACCTTCTCCTTCTTCCATTTCCCATAAACCAATCAGGTTGGGTTCATTTCCCGATTTGACTTCATACTTGGATGTGGACGCATCTATTAAAGAACGCGCCACATTGTAAAAATGCAACAAACCTACTGCTCCACTGAATCCGGTGTTTCCTCCAGAAGCTTTGTTACCTACGTACAATTTTCCTTGTGTTGGAGCCTGTTGTGTAAATATTTCTTCGTCTATCAGCAAAAGAGTATTGGTTTCTTCGAGAGCATAAACCGAAACTGTATTCTTTGCCCTGTTATAGGATATGCCAATGTATTTCCATACTTCGGAAGCGGTTATGGTTCCTGTTGAAGTAAACGTTTCACTGCCGATTGTTACCACCGCATGTCCTGCTGCGTCGAAATCCAACGACAGGTAATGATCTCCTTCCCCGAAAGCGAAGAGCGTTCCGGAAGCATGCTGCGGACGTTTGATCCATCCTTCGATAGTGAATGATCCGTTGGTGTAAACAGGCTGTTCGGTAAATGCTTTTTCCGTGCCGGTAAAAGCTAAACCTACAGTCGGTTCCATCCGTTGATCGGCATTTAGTATTCCCGTGATTGAGAATTTATCATCGGTTATCAAACCGGTTTGAATTTCTTCGTTGAATGTGATTGAAATCTCATCTCCGGCGTTCAGAATGCCGTTGCCGGGAGATGCATTGCCCAACAACTGTGGAATTCTCACATCTTTTACTACAAGAATTTCTTCGCTCGAAGTGGTAATTTCATCATATCCGATTTTGCTTACCGCCAAGGCTCGGAAAAGATATTCCCCATCGGAAGGGGTGATTTCTCCGAATGTATGTTCATAATTGATTGTATGTCCCGTGATGAGTTCCCTATTTTCATTAGGTGGATATAATGCTTCATCATTAACATATTCCCTAACCGTAGTCCAGTTTTCTTCTGTGGTCTTGCGGTATTGCATCCTTATACAGCCGAAGTTCTTGAAATTCCTATCGTATTCTGAAATGGTAAACATGATTTTACCACCTCCCTCATCCATTGTTGTGCGGTTGACGAGCCGTGAACCTGCGGCCAATGTAACGGGACTAGACGACGGAATGAACCGGGCGCTGAGATAGGCCTCCGAATAGGTATCTATATCGCACACCGAACCCAAACGAATGACAATGCTGTCGTATTCCAGTACGTCCAGACTGCTTTGCCGTACTTTCAATGTTTTAATAATCTCTTCACCATATTTAATGCGATATTGGCGCGAAGCGGTTAGTGGTTCCCCATCTAATTCCAGTATAAGACCGTCGGGATTGGTTGTTCCCACCACCGAAAGTTGATAGGTGATATCCATTTTGGCTTCGCTCAGGTTTTGCATTTGCAAAGTAAACGTACCTGTACGTCCGGCAGGAATATTTTCGATTCCGGCATTGTTTTTTTCGTCTATATACAGTTGAGCATTTTCGATTTGGAAAGTTCCGTAATTCAATTGAACAGGTTTTTCATTTTCCTTGTAATACAACGTACTATCGGCCGGTTCGTGCGGACAGGAAGTTTGTCCTGCCCGGGTAACGAATGTGAAACCTGCCAGATTAGGTAAACTATCTCCTTTTACCACTTTTTTCAGGTCTTCGCTGGTGGGCCCGAAAACATCTACCGAAAGCGCATCCTGTCCTGCAAAAAGTACGCTTTCGTCTTCCGATAAGCTATAACCGAATGTGATGGAACTGCCGGCGCCTTCTGTTGTTGTTGTTCCCGTCTCCCTTTTTCCTCCGATTTTTATCTTAGCTTCCAGTCCCCAATATAATCCCTTCTTTATTTTAGCTACCGTTCCGGCTGAAATAGAAGATCCTCCGGTAAAATTAACACCTCCGATTTCATAACTTTCGTAACCAACTTCCAGTGATTTCTCAATGGAAGTACCGGCATCATAAGAAATATTCTCAAAAATATTGGCGCCACTCCATATATCACTTATTCCGGTAATGATTCTACCTTCATTTGCTTTCTTCAATTCCACTTTGTGCTGTTCGTTTGAAGCAATCACATTTTCCCAGAGCACGATCCAATTATTGTATTCATTTACCTGATCGATGGATATTTTATCTTTGGGGAGGTTCTTATTTATAATCCATTTATAGGTCGATTCCTTACCGAAATCAGGATGATTACGATCGAGTAAAGTTACATACCGGGCATCCAATGGTTCTCCTTGAGTGTCGACAAATATCATGTTAATCGTATCATTCCAATTGGTAATCGTAACAAGTAGATTATTACGAAGCTCTTTAATATTAGGTATTTGTGTGCCAATGATATGCTTTTGCGTATACTGAAACATGGTTTCGAATTTTTCATCGGAAGTCAATACTTCCTGCGGAAACAATGAGAAAGACCCGAGGGTGTGCGATGGTGTTACCCCTTCCGGTAATTGGTTTTCCGGATAAAGCGCTAATTGGCGCATCATACCAAATATGAGATTAGTACTCCGTCCGATGTAAACATCCGCCATGGAACCTACATAGTTGGGATCTCCACTGGTGGAAATCCGTTGATTGAAGGTTATGGTTTCCTCCCTTGAGTTGTTATTTGTGATAACCTCTTCGAATTCCGTTTCTGTTTGTAAATCTGCATAATTTTTTATTTCATCTATTAATGCAACTCCAAAGCCTGTGGATGTGGATGTTGATGTACCTATGTGAAGTGTTACATCAACATTCTCTGTAATTGTTTCTATATCCGTATGTTCTCTTAGGAGCTTGTAGGAAGAGCCTTTTTCTATGTATGCGCTACTATTTGATCCCGGAGGGTCTCTCAGCACAATATCCACATGGTCTGGCCCCTTTGTTACAAAATTACTACCATTGGCAGGCATTTGCCCTAACAAGATAGCGCTCGTTTCCCAAATGTAATCTTTCCCGTTTTGGTTAAGCGTGAATTTAGCTCCCAACTGGTGGTTTCCTGCCATATTGGGGAAACTGACCCGGAAACGGTAATCCCTGCAACCGACAGAGTCAAGAAATAAGGTGGTACTTGATTCTCGCCGGTCAAGTTCATTCTCATAATTTTTATCCACTTCAATCCATTCTGCGGCCAATGCATTGGAAATCGAAACTTCTTTCCCTTCTAATGGGAGAGTGGATATGACAGGATCCACTTCATCTCTGTTGATATATTCTTCGAATGCTTTCACTTGCCATGTATAGAACGTTTTTGCCTGGCTCAAGACCGGAACACCCAATGCATAGTTTACCACTCCGTTATTCACGGTGTACATCCACAGGGTATCTTTTTCACCTGTAATCGCATCTCTATAGACATAAATACTGTCTCCAAAGGCTCCCTGAACAGCTTCTTTATCCATTACTTCGATTTTCGGGTCGTTATAACGGGTAATTTTTATGCTGTCATGATAAGCAAAGCTTGATTTTTGCATGGTCTCCGGATCTGTATATTCGGCTGTTAATTTTGCATTGGGATTCATATTGATCACCATTTTATCGTAAGCAAAGTCGATAGGATCGCCTTCAGAACCTGTATCCACGAAATCCATAGTTCGGGCTCCGATCACTTTGTATGGTACCGGTGGCAGTATAGCCAAAAATTCTCCTGTTTCGGGGTTTGTTTCAATTTCGATTTCACTTCCGGCGATACTTTTCTTGAACGTAGTTTTACTTTCTTTTCCTCCGATGATATTTCCTCCGACAATTGAGTCGTTATCCGTCATATTGAGCCGGTAATTGTCGTTAACGCTCCTCAATGTTACCGTTGCTTTGCCAATGTTGGCTTTACTTAACCCAAAACCTAAAGGTTTGTCGGTTTCCGATTGTCCTCCGGCAACACGCCCCATCAGCCGGACGGTGCTTTCATCTTTGAATTCCAATCCGCTGAGCGAGGTCTGGAAGTTGTATTTTTCCAGTTCATTGGCAGGAAAACGTCCGCCGTTGACAAAGGTATGTCCGGCTTTTGTGACGGTAATAAAATGACTTCCAATGGGTACTTCCACTGTGAAGTTTCCGGAAACATCCGTCACGATCGCTTGACCATCTTTATTCGCCGGTATCCCATCTATCGAAATATAGACGCTGTCTACCGGATAATTGGAATTGACGTATGTAACTTTACCGCTTACGGAGAAAGAAGATATATCGGTAAAGTTTACATTGCTGTAGGACGATGATTGTTGATTGAAGAACAGCGGTTTATCACTTGGATTAAACTGATGAATACCAAAACCGGGAACCAGTGTGTACATACTTCCTTCGCCCTTGAAAGGAATGGTATTGATCATGTAGGCTCCGTTCTTGTCTGTAACGGCTTTAATAGACAACTGTCCGGTGGTGGGCACATCGGTAGAGCGCATTTCTACTCCTCCGCTTGAAACCAAGGTTCCATGATTTTCGTTGAATATGCCGTTACGCCCCGACATATCAAAGACTTCGTTGCCGCTTGTTTCGTCGAAGCGGTAATATAATGCCAAACCCTCTTCCCTACCCGATAAATAACGGTCGTAATTCAGGAAGATTTCGTCGGCAGTTAACTCCTTATTCCATATACGATACTCATCCATGAATCCATCATACCTGTAAACTCCGGAGTCCATCCCTATCAGCATATGAGGTGAAGATCCGTCTATATCGAATGTTCCGTAATAGTTGTTGGTGCCGGCTTCAGATACATATTCCCCGTTAATATACAATTTTGCCTTCGCTACATTTTCTTTCCGGGTATAGGTTATCGTAACATGGAAATATTGATTTGGGTCAGGCTGTGTATAAGGCAAATATAATATTTCAAAATCGTAAGCGTTTTTAAACGCATGAAATTCGAAATATTCCGGTTTTTTTAGTATCCAATAGCGGCCATGACTGGAAAACAACGACCTTGATCCGTCTGTGGCTTTTTCTTTCAGCCATGCCTGAAACGAGAATTCGGTGCCGGATAGGCTTCCTGTTTTGTAAGGTATACTAATATAAGTACTGGTTATATCGGAAGCAACAGGAGGATGTGTAAATTCCAAGGATTTATTGGCATAGTCGGATTCTCCTACAGCAGAAATAGTTACATTACTTACTGCCACGTCACTTGTGCCGTAAGAAACTTTCCCGCTGACTATTCCGTAAGGTTGTGTAAAGCCTGTACTTGTAACTGATGATCCTTGCTGGGTTTTGCCGTCACATTCGGTCCACCCCTCAACCGTATAGTCGTAGTACAGGCCTGCAATGGCGGTAGTGTCATCATAAGCATATTGTTTAAGTCCGGAAACAGCTACATCGTGTATCTGAATACGGGCGGATGTGCCGGATGTAATTTTAGGACTGCGATAAATCCGGAAACTATTAAAGCCGGAACCTTCGCTCACTTCCCATGAAATACTCACGCGGTCGTTATAAAATCCTTTCGATATACGCAAATTCTCTATACTTCCGATATTGTTTGACGGTTTAACAATTGGGGAAGAGGTATTCGGAGAATATTCGACAGCGCCGTCGTGAATGCGAACTTCATATATATGAGGAGTACAACTTGCCACATCATTGTCAATGTATTCTTTGGAATCGTTCATGATAAAATCTTTCAAAAATTGGAATGAGCCGGCGCCGACTTTGCGGTATAACTTGTACCGGAAATTCTCATTGATGCGCCCTGCATCGGAGTTCCAGCTTACTTTTACAGAACCATTCGCCTGTATTTTTGCTTCGATTCCTGTTACTGTAATTTTATTGGTAGCAATTCTTACAGTGGTAGATATAGTATTGTAGGTGTTATTTTCATAATTGAATTTATTACGGGCAACCAAAAACTGATAATCGTTTGTCCCCAGTTCCGTTTCCGGATAAACAAAAGTTACGGTTGGTCTGAGGTCATTATAAACATATGTTTTTGTGAGATTGGCCACCGTTTGCCATGCGCCGGTTCCTCTTCTCCACTTGATCTGGTAATTATCGGCAATAGACGACGGAGTTCCCTGCACCATATTCCATGTGAGTGTTATCTTCCCGTTTACCGCCGAAGCCGTTAAGTTACTCGGACAGGGATAAGGAGGCAACGAAGACTGATTGGAATATTTAATGATATATTCCCCACCGGCAGTAGGATTCGTGCAATAAATATCTCTACGCCAGGAACTCACCTGATAGGTTTCTCCGTTATTGAATAGATCCCGGATAAGAGGACTATTGGTAGTAAACAAATGAGGACCTCCATTACTGTGGTTATATATAACATTTGCAGCGCTTTTTTTGGAATCGTTCGTATTGAGACCTTTGGTTTTCGATTCCAGAAAAAGACCGCAATAATCCCAATCAAAGGTTCCTTTATCATACACCACATTGTAGTTAGGCACCGATGCTGATACACGAACTTTTCCGTCAGACAGAATCTCAAATGAATTGATTTGAGGGGCATTTAAAGGATTCCCTTTGACAAACGTCCATGGAGATTGTGCACTCGTACCTTCCAGATACCATGTCCTGGTGGAACTGCCATTGCTGTTTTGAGAAAGGTCGGCATACAGGCGAATGATAACAGGCGTGTTATTTACCGAATTGTGATACCAGCGTACCTTTGCAAAAGTTGGTCCTTTACTCCCTCCCCAATTGGTATATTGATAATTAAATGATTTATAACTTGATGTTATTTCCTGATAATTAGTATTTCCTCCTTTGGTTGGTAGGGTTTCTATTTTGTCTGTACCTTTTTTTTGGAGTTTAAGCCAATACCAGGAGTCCTCATCCTGATTGCTTCCCGTAAATTCCAACAATGTGGTCCAGGTATTTCCTCCATTGATAGAATATTCCAGTCTTCCGTTCGTAAAATAGCGGTCATTGCCTTTGTCGTCATAAAATGGGAATTGGACTTCGATAAAGGAAGAATTCGACTTATCCGTTACTGTGAAATGGTTTCCGTTTTCACCAAAAGGTTCAGTTGTTTCAGGTGCTGCCCAAGCCTCCTGTGATGCACCAAAAACACAAACAAATAGTGCATTCAAGACTAACAGTTTCAATATGAAACTTGATTTCCAAATAAAAAAGTAGTGTAGTTTCATAATTATATTTTTTATAAATTTTGCAATAAATATCAGTACAATGATTTGCATGTCCATCAAATTGATGCACATAGAATGTTTTTTAACTTTATTTAATTAAATTAATCAGATTAAACCTGGCAATTAAGTTCTGTGCTTCTTATTTTTCAATGGAATTTGGATGAATTAGATTGGTAAATATTATCTTTGCATACAGATGAATATGACTTATGCATATGCAACGATAGCTTATACGGCGCTGTTTCTCTCGATGGGGATTGTGCTGCTGACCGTTTATGTTCCGAATGATAAAAGGTTGTCGCCTTACCAGACAAGCCGCAAGATATTCGCTTGTGCCTATTTGTTGCTGGGTGTTACGGGTATCAGTGATTTTGTCTTCCTACCGGCAGACGGAGAGCGGGATTACATCACTGTTTACAGTATGGTGACGGTGAGTTTGATCCATGCTTGGCTCAATACCTATGCATATCTGTTATTGCAGGAGCCTTCCGTGAAAAGTATCCGCAGTTTTCAGTGTTATGGCTTACTGGGCTTGCCACTTATCCTGTTAGTGGGCGGGGCGATAATATTCTTCCCCAGGCTTCATACTTTCGCGTCGTTTGTCTTAGGTGCGGCCTATGCAGGACAGATATTCTGGACGATCAGCGTTTGCCGCAGGGAATTTCACGCCAGCGCCCAGGCGATGGAAAATTATTACGACGGCACCTTGCGTTTTTCATGGATGAACGGGGTGCTCACGATGACTCTCGGACTTGCGGTAATGAATCTGGTGAATTTTTATATCGTCGAACTAAGTCTGCCGTTGCGCTTGGTCACTACCCTGTTTTATCTCTATTTTGCCATACGTCTGCTGAATTATGTGCATGTGTTCATCTATGTAGGCGAGGCGCGCAAAGAAGAAGAGGCTGAGACCAATCCTCCCATTGCTACGAACGGTTATACTGAAAAACTGGTACCTCTTATCGCCCGCTGGTGCGATGCAAAGCATTTCTGCAAGGATTCATTAACGATCAAAATGGTGGCATACGAAATGGGTACCAACCACACCTACCTGTCTGCTTACCTCAATAAGCGATTAGGTTGTTCATTTCAACAATGGCTCAACACCCTGCGCATTGAAGAATCTAAAAATTTACTTAGGAAATATCCTTATAAAACGATTGAAGAGATCAGCAGGATGGTCGGGATTATCCAGTCTTATAATTTCTCCCGCTGGTTCAAACAGATCTCGGGCATTTCGCCGCAGCAGTGGAAAAAGCAAGATGATTCAGACTAATACAAAAAATCAGGCAGCTAAGCTTATTCAATATAGAATGGGTTAAAAACTTACACAAAATAGACGAAAAAAAGGATTGATTCATGATGAAAATAACCAGATTATATTTTTTCTGTAAAATTTAAACAGGCTCTGATAGTTTTGAGTAAATTTGTAGCGCAAAAGTCATGGAATTAATCAGTAGTTTACAAAACAGCAGGATCAAAAATATTGTCCGTTTATCTTCAAAGGCAAAGGAACGGAAGGAGCAAGGTGTTTTTCTTATCGAAGGAGCCCGGGAATTGTCGTTGGCTTTATCGGGAGGATATATTCCCGAATCGGTTTTTATTTGTCCTGAATTGTTTGCTAAAACAGCCTATCCGGATGTGGTTATGCATCTGGGGAAGGCCGAACAGTTGGAAGTTACTTTGCCGGTTTTTGAAAAAATAGCGTATCGGGAAGGCTCTGATGGTATGCTGGCATTGGTAAAAAGTCGCCCACATTGTTTGCCGGATTTGGATTTACCTGAAACCCCATTTTTGATAGTGCTGGAAGCTGTTGAAAAGCCTGGGAATCTGGGAGCAATCCTTCGTACGGCTGATGCGGCCAAGGCTGATGCAGTAATTGTTTGCGATCCTTCGACTGATATCTATAATCCCAATGTAATCCGTTCCAGTATCGGTTGTTTATTTACTGTTCCGGTTGCCACCTGTACTTCACAGGAGGCTTTTGCCTGGATGAAAGAGAAAAAGATAACTTCTTATGCAGCAGAGCTTACAGCAGCAAAATGGTATCAGGAAACGGATTTTACTCAATCATCTGCAATTATAATGGGCACAGAGGCTGACGGTTTAACCCCTTTTTGGCTGGAACATGCCGACAAACGAATAAAGATCCCCATGAGAGGAGTGATAGACTCTTTGAATGTCTCCGTTGCAACAGCAGTCATTACTTTTGAAGCGATGAGACAACGAGGTTTTTAAAATTCCGGGTGTCCGATCCGGTTTCCTTTCCTTTTTTTTGCAAGTTTCCGGAAAAGAGTGTCTCCTATGAGGAGTATTAAGATGGTAAATCCGAAAGCGACAATTGTCGGATCAATATATAATCCTTTGAAAAGAGAAATCAAACCGGAAAATATATTCGGAAATTTGAAAGATGCAAAAGAAATTACAAATTCTATTTTGCATAAAAACAAAATCAGTCCGGGTATGAATACGATACCAGCGATACCAGCTGCAATCATTCCCCGGTTTTTCCATTGATTGATTTGTTTTTTTCGAACAAACTCAATTTCAATCTTGTTCATCAACTTATTATGGAAATCATCAGAAGGAATTTCCATAGGTATTTCCCGGAATAATGTTTTCCATTTATCTTCCATAGATATATCGTTTTTAGTCATTGTGCATGAATTGATTCATTTGTATCGCCAGTTTTTTTCGTGTCCGGTGCAATTTAACCTTGACATTTGCTACTGAGAGATTGGCAATCTGACTGATCTCATCTATCGATTGATCATTCAGATAAAACAAAGTGATTAATAGTATCTCATCAGGAGAAAGCATTTTCAACGCTTTGTCCAGATGCTGAAGTCTTTCTTCCTTCCTGAGATCATCTATATCATCACTCAACTCTTCATCTTTCTCATCAGAAAAATGATCTTCAAAAGGAACACAAGTAATTTTTTTCCGACGTATTTCCGACAAAGTAGTATTATAGGCAATTCTATACAACCAGGTCGAAAACTCCGATTCTTCTTTGAATTGATGCAAAGACTTGAATACCCGGATAAAAATCTCCTGGGTAATATCTTCCGCATCTTCCCGGTTCCCTGTAATTCTGAATACCATATTCAACACCAGCTGCTGATAACAGACCACAATTTGCGAAAACGCTTGCATATCTCCGGATTTCGCTTGCTGTATGTAGAATAGGTCATTCAGGTTCTTCATGTCTTTTTGACTCCGGACCTCTTATTTGGTTACAAATGTAAGCGAAAATATTTTTTTACCGAAAAAAGAAAGTGGATTTGTAACCTTTTTTTATACCCTGCGTCAAAAGTGTACAATTACAAAAGAATGTTTAACTTTTAATATTTTGAATGATGATGAGAAATTTGGATGCGGTTTTAGTTGTCGGAATAATTACGTGGGGAATCTACCACTTATTTGAATTGTATGCAAGAAGAAAAGAACGTTTAGCTTTTATTGAAAAGTTGGGTGAGATAAAAAGTTTTCCTGATATGGGAACCCTTGATCTTTCTTTTTTGAAGAAAAAAGATACTTCATTCTGGTCTTTGAGAATTGCTTTATTGATGATTGGTGCCGGTGTCGGATGGATTGTTGCTTTCTTTGTCAAGGGCATAGCATTGTCTAAAGAAATGATGGATTTATTAGGATGGCATGTGCGTGAAGAAATTGATCTTGCCAGTGTTGCGATATTTGGTGGCATCGGCTTGCTGATTGCTTACTTAATAGAGCAGAAAAACAAACAATAATTCCGTATTATTCCATATCTTTGACAGAAAATAAAATGTCATTGATATGGAATATACTATTGTACACAATCCTTCCGGGCAACGTTTTGAATTTGCAGACGACCCCAATGCATATGTTACATATGAATTGAATGATACAAATATTAATTTTACCCACACAATGGTACCTCCCCAATGGGAGGGAAAAGGATTAGGTTCTTCCCTTGTTAAAACAGCACTGGATTATGCCAAGGCAAATCATTATACCATAGAAGCGGATTGTCCTTTTGTGCAGATTTACCTCAAACGGCATCCGGAATACCTGTTGTAAGTGAAAATGCTTTATTATTTCAATCCCGGACATGAGACTGCAGTGTTGAATGCATCTCCTTATTATAAACCTCCTGCTATTCAGATGAAGATGCAGGAGGATTTGTCTTTTTTGCCTGCATGGTATGCTTCAGAAAAAAATTTTGTCTGGGTGGAAAAAGAATTACCTGTTGATTTTCTTGCTTTTCTTACTGAAAATTTCGATAGGATGCCTCGGGTAACAGGAAAATATAACCTGAATGAATATCTTCCGGAACTTTATCATACGCAAGTGAAATTGTGGGGTATCTCTCCTCAAAGTATTTATTATTTTCAGCAACTAAATAAAAATGCAGGATTGAGTCTGCAACTTCCGGAATGGAAAAACGAATACAGGGAACTTTCCGGTCGTTTATCTGCAAAAGATTGTCTTGAATTCTTATCGGAATCTTCCAAATATATATCTAAAGATATTATTCCCTCTTATTATACATCTTTAGAAGAAATAGAAAAAAAGATCAATGTATTTTCCGGCAATTATGTAATAAAATCTCCTTATTCTTCTTCCGGCCGGGGTTTGCTCTGGATCGAAAAAAATATCAATCAGTCGAATCGCCAGGTATTACAGGGAATGTTGAACAAACAGTTAATGGTGTCAATAGAGAAAGCTTTGGATAAAAAAGTAGATTTTTCCATGCAATTTTCTTCTGATGGAAAAGGACAGATTGTGTTTGAAGGCCTTTCTCTTTTTCTGACTGATGGAAGGGGAAATTACCGGGGGACATGTGTCTGTTCCCAACAAAAAATACAATCAGAACTGTCTAAATATTTGCAACCGGAATTGTTGGAACAAGTTAAAAGTTTGCTGATAAAATATCTGACAAAAAAATATGCATGTATATACACTGGTGAATTAGGTGTTGATATGATGGTTTATGAGGAATCCGGCAGATATAAATTCCATCCGTGTGTGGAAATTAATATGCGTACAACTATGGGTTTTCTGGCGCTTCAGTTGCAAAAAAAAATGGCTGATGAAAATATCCGTGCATTCTTTCGTATAGATTATTTTAACCAACCGGGAGAGGTTTTCCGTCAGCATTTGAAGTTAACAAAAGATCTCCCTCTGAAAACTTCCGGAGGGAAAGCTTTTTCAGGATATTTTCCATTGTGTCCGGTGACTAATGAGAGTCTGTATTGGGCATATGTAATCATTGATGCTTTTTAATTTAAAAATAAACATTTACCTTTACGCAAACAAATGCAATAGCCATTTGTTAGAGATTCAATAATAAAATTTTCTTGATTGATAGTAATAGTATCTCTTGTAAAAGGATTTCTATTTTCTTGATAATCAAATAATTTTTTTGAAAAATAAAATTTAAAACAACTAAAACAATGAAAGTAGAAATATGGTCGGATATTGTATGTCCGTATTGCTATATAGGCAAAAGAAAATATGAACAGGCTCTGGCCCGTTTCCCCCATGCAGGTGAAATAGAAACAGTCTGGCATAGTTATCAGTTGGATCCGGAAGTTTCTTCGGAAACTACACAGGATTTGTATGATTATGTTGCCGAAATGAAAGCTTGTTCCCGTAAGGAATCCATAGAAGAACATAATAAATTGGAGCGTTTAGCAAAAACAGTTGGTTTGGATTATCATTTTGATAAAACAATTGTTGCGAATACATTTAATGCCCACCGTTTGATTCATTTTGCCTCTCAAAAGGGAATGCAGGATGCTGCAGAAGAACATCTTTTTGAAGCTTATTTTATCAACGGAGAAAATATCAATGATTTGAATACTTTGATCAGGATCGGACAGTCGATAGGATTGGATGGGGATGAACTTCGCCGGATGCTGGATAGCGATGAACTGGAAGATGAAGTCTTTCAGGATTTGGAGGAGGCTGAAAATCAGGATGTGGATGTTGTGCCGTTTTTCCTTTTTGACCGCCGTTTGATTGTTACCGGAGCGCAATCTTCCGAAGTTTTTCTGGATGCTTTGACTCAATCTTATGAGAAATGGAAGACCAATCAGCCGGATTCCGGTAAGACAAGAACTGAAAATGACGGGCCTTCCTGTTCGATTGATGGTGTTTGTGAATAAGTATTTTATGAATAAAGTATTTCTTGTCCGGAAAAATTTATTTTTGATATTTTTCTTTCTTCCAACCATACTTTCTGCTATTCCCGATGTAGATGTAGTAAAGGATTCTATTCAGTTGGATGAAGTAGTTGTTACCGGTACCCGTCAGCAAACCGATTTGAATGTTTTGCCGATGAGCATAAGTATAGTAGACCAAAGTCAGATTAAGAACAGTCATACCCCGTCTCTTTTACCTGTATTGACGGAAGAAGTTCCCGGCTTGTTTGTTACAGGAAGAGGTATTATGGGCTATGGTGTGGCTACCGGAGCTGCAGGGGGAATGAGTATTCGTGGAGTAGGGGGAAGTCCGACGACCGGAGTATTGGTTTTGATTGACGGACATCCTCAATATATGGGACTGATGGGACATCCCCTGGCAGATAGTTATCAATCTGCGATGGCAGAACGGGTGGAGATCATTCGCGGACCAGCGTCATTATTATATGGCTCCAATGCAATCGGAGGTGTAATTAATATCATTACTCCGGAAAAGCATTCAGATGGAATGAATACAAATGTCGGACTGATGTATGGATCTTATAATACATTAAGCGCTCAGGTAAATAACAACGTCCATTCCGGAAAACTCCATACATTTCTTGCATTTGAATATAATCAGACGGATGGACATCGGGAAAATATGGATTTTTTGCAATACAATGGCTATGTCAAATTAGGCTATGATTTTAGCCGTAATTGGAAAACCTTTGCAGATGTGAACCTGACTACGTTTGATGCCTCTAATCCTGGAACAGTATCAAATCCTCTCCTGAACAATGATGCGGATATCTTCCGGGGAATGACTTCTTTTTCAATAGATAACAAATATGAGCGTACATCCGGTTCTCTGAAATTTTTTTATAATTGGGGATCACATACCATAAACGATGGCTATAAACCCGGAGGTATATTGCCTGATTCTCTTTTTCGTTCGAATGACAATATGTTGGGTATAACCTGGTATCAGTCATATCATTTGTTTGAAGGAAATCAAACGACTTTTGGTGTAGATTATCAGCATTTTGGCGGACATGCATGGTATAAGTTTTATCAAAGAACAAGGGATATCATATCCAAAAATATCAATGATGGAGCTACTTATATCAATATGCAACAATTGCTGGATGATAAGTTCGCCTTGAATGCAGGTATTCGTTTTGATTACAATGAAGAGTTGGGAGCGCAATGGATTCCACAGGCCGGGTTAACTGCTTCTCTTACCGGTGAAACCATATTAAAAGCGATTGTCAGTAAAGGATTTCGCAATCCTACCATCCGGGAAATGTATATGTTTCCTCCTCAGAATCCTGACTTAAAACCTGAAAGTCTCCTGAATTATGAGGTTTCAGCATCCCAATATTGTTTGAATAAAACACTTTATTTCGGATTGAATCTTTTCTATATTGATGGGAACAACAGTATTCAGACCCTTCCGGTAAATGGCCGGCCATTGAATGTCAATACAGGAAAAATAGAAAATTATGGTTTGGAGTTCAATACACACTATCAACTTTCACCATTCTTCAAGGTAACAGCCAATTACAGTTGGTTGCATATGAAATATAAAATTACCGGAGCGCCTGAACATAAACTCTATATTGCTGTTTATTATAATAGAAAGAGTTGGAATGCTTCAACCGGGTTACAATATGTCAATCATCTGTATACCGTGATTAATCCGGTAGAAAAGACCGGATCATTTGCTCTTTGGAATGTACGTGGCGCTTACCGTCCCAACCATTGGATAGAGTTTTTTGTTAAAGGAGAGAACTTATTAGATCAGGATTACGAGATCAATGCGGGATATCCGATGCCTGGAATAACTGTGTTTGGTGGCGTGAATCTGAAATTGTGAATGTATTCATAAAAATGGAGATATGAAAAAATATTTTATTTTATTTATTATGAGTGTTTTAATGGGAGCGGGGACTTCTGCTCAGAAAACGGAGGCGAAAAATATTTTTACTTATAAAACAGGGAGTTTCGAGGTGGATCTTCTTTCTGAAGGACAACAAAAGGGGAATGCCGGTATTTTGATAGGAGCAACATCCGAGATGCTTCAGGAATGTGTTCCGGATGGAACTTTCCCTAATGCAACCAATGCTTTTCTGGTCAGGATGTCCGGAAAGAATATATTGGTAGATACAGGTTTAGGCAGGGAACTTTTTAAGAATCTGCAATCTCTTGGAGTTACAGAAAATGATATTGATGTTATCTTAATAACACATATGCATGGCGACCATATCGGAGGTTTGTTAAAAAACGGAGAAGCTACTTTTCCTCAGGCTGAAATTTATCTACCGCAACCGGAGTATACATATTGGATGAGTGATGATGAGATGAACCGTTTGCCGGACAATCGTCGCGGAGGATTTCTGAGTGCACGAAATGTCGCTAATGTCTACAAAAACAAGTTGCATTTATTTCAACCTGAAATGTTGGGAGATTTATCAAGCCCTGTCCTTCCCGGAATTTATGCTTTTGCAGCATATGGGCATACACCCGGACATACTGCTTACCTGCTGAAATCCGGCGAAGATGAAATCTTGATTTGGGGTGATCTGACTCATGCAATGGCTATTCAGATGTCATATCCGGGCGTTGCAGTAACTTACGATGTAAATCCGGAAGATGCCATTGATTCCAGACGAAAAGTTTTGGAATATGTTACGGCAAATGACATTCTGATTGCAGGAATGCACATTGCTTATCCGGCGATAGGTAAGGTGGAAAAGAAAAATTTTGGATATCAATTTCTGACTGTTCTCAAAAAGTCTTCTTTGTAAGCTGCGGAAATCTCAATTTCCGATTTGTCGAGCATCGTTACATATCCTCCGGCTGCTTTGTGATAAGAAATAACAAAGTTGATATTGACTATGTGCGATTTATGTACCCGTATGAAAGGGTAGGGCAATACTTCCGTGAAATATTTCAAAAAACGGCAGACCATTTTCTTTGATCCGTTGGAAAGGTAGACATCCGTAAAATTTCCGTTTCCCTGTAAGCGAACAATTTCCTCCATCTGTATCAACTCAAAACCACTGAGAGTGGGTAGAATCACGCGTCGTTTCTCGGGCCTTTCTTCCTTGAAATTTTCAATAATAATTTTATTCCGGTTGAAAATCTCATTTTTCAATATTTGTTCCTGCACTTTATTGACTGCTAAAATCAGTTCTTCAATACTGATCGGCTTTAGTAGATAATAAGCAGCACTCTGATTCAGTGCCAGAAGTGAATATTCTGAAAAAGCAGTAACAAATATTGTTTCAAAACAAAGGTCTTTACAGGCTTCCAAAACATCAAATGCATTTCCAAAGGGCATCTCTACATCTAAAAATACCAGTTGAGGTTTTAATTCATGCAATAATGGAATCGCTTCCTGACAATTGCACGCTTCTCCCCATATTTCTACCTGAGGGCAGTACTTCCCAATATAGTTTTTCAGCGCTTCCCTTGCTGCCGTTTCATCCTCCACAATCACACTCCCGATCTTTCCCATAAGTCAATATATACTCAGTTTCGTAATTCGTAATTCATAATTCGTAATTCAACCGCCACTCCCATCTCTGGAAGTTCTTTCTCCTTGATATCCAATCGAATGCCTGTTTTATACAATTCGTTCAATAATAAGATGCGTTCCCTTACATTAGTTAATCCCCGGGAAATATGCATTTTTTGATTGACTGTTTTGATTTTCTTACTTTGAGTCAGTCCGATACCATCATCTTCAATAATGATGAGAAGATGATGGTTGTGGTTGGTAAACTTCAGATCCAGTTTCCCTTTTTCCGCTTTATAACGTAAGCCGTGCCAGATCGCATTTTCCAATTGTGGCTGGATCAACATATTCGGAATTGAAACAGTTTCCGGATCAATGGAATCGTCTACATGGATGGCATAAGAAAATTTATCTCCGAAACGCATTTGTTCTAATTGTAAATACTCATTCAGATGTTCCAGCTCTTTGTTTAGTTGGATAAAATCTTTGTTGGAATTTTCCATGATATTACGCATCAATCTCGAATAGGACGTTAAATATTTATTGGCCTCTAATTCATTATTTTCTGCGATAAATTGATTGACACTGTTGAGACTATTGAAAAGAAAATGCGGATTCATTTCCCTGCGTAATGATTGTAGTGCAATTTTTCTGTTTTTATTTTTGATGGCAAAAAAAGCTTTGATAATTACGAATAATAGTAGAACCAGTATGATGATTGAGCCCATCAATACGGAATTGAAGGTGTTTTTTTCTGTAATCAACTCATCTTTCAGTGCTTTTTCCTTTTCCAGTTGTTTAATTTTATCTTCTGTTATCTGAAATAATTTAGCATCGACCAATGTACTGTCTGATTTTATCAATCCATCCAAGCGGTTCAGAAAATCTTTATACAAATTTATTCCTTGTTGAAATTTCTTTTCTTTAACTAATTCGGCAGCTACTAACTCAGCACATTTTATTGCTTCGAGGGTGTGTCCTTCTTCCAATGCTAATTGATAAGCTTGTTTGAGGGCGCTTATTCCTTCTTTTTGCTTATTGTCAATGATATATACTTCCGATAAAGATTTCAATTGTTCAATCTGAGCATTGACGTTTTTATCTGTGTTCTCCAGTAATTTCTCATTGATATCAATTGCCTTGTCATATTGTTTGTCAGCAATATATACATCTGCCAGTTTCTTTTGGATGTAATTGTCGTCCGGAAAAGTTTCGGACAGTTTCTTATAAATATCAATGGCAGTCTCGTTAAAATTCATTTGGCTGTTGACTTCTGCTAATTGCTGGAAAGCTTCTTTGCTTTCTTCCGGCAGATCTATTTTATCTAATAATTGGATATTTTTTGTAATATATTGAGATTGTACTTCCGGATACAAATGGTTTTTCACCCGTTCTGCATCATTTTGATTCAGTTTTTTTTTGGTATCGCTATTGCTGAAATTAGCAGCATGCATGTAGTTAAGGTATGCCAGATTATATTTTCCTTGTAACTCCTGTAACTTAGCAAGTTCACGGCTTGCCAGATATTGTTTGTATTTGTCGTTTCGTTTGAAATAAATTGTATTTGCTTTTTGCAGGTATTCTTCAGCTTTTGCATATTCTTTTTTCGTCTTAAGTTCCAGAGCGAGGGATTCATATGCAGCTGCAATTTCATTCTCATCCGTATTTTCGGATAATGATTCCGTTAGTTTTACAGCAGTCTTGTTGATACTCGATGGTGTGAATTTAAGTACACGGTTAGAGGACGAATCTTTCTTGGATTGTGCTTGCAGGAAATAACTTCCTGTCAGTAGTATCAAGCTGATAATATATATTTTTTTCAATAACATAAAAGACATTTTTGAGACTGTAAAGTAAAATATTTTTATCATTCCATACACTATGTTTCACCAAGTTTAATCCGGAGGTTCACACATTCTTTCCCAGGGAGTGTTTTTTTTACATTTATATTTGCCTTGAAAGAATTAACAAAGAGATATCATAAAATCATTCAATGTCAATTATAAACTAATAAAATTGTGTTATGAAAAATTTGAGATTAATAAGTATGTTACTTGTTGTATTGATTTTTTGCAGTTGCCAGGATGGAAAATCACAAAACCAGGAGAGTGTTAAAGTGACTTCTCAACAATCACATGCCCATAAAAATCTGGCAGTTTATCTGATTCGGGGAAAAGATGTGGTGAATAGGAAATACATTACATTGGAAGAAGCAATGGATAATAAATATATTGTTTTGCATGAAACCGGTAATGTCGGAGAGTTGTCTGTAGATAATAAATCTGATAAATATGTTTTTATTCTGTCCGGAGACATTGTTAAAGGAGGCCGGCAAGACCGTACCATTGCAGAGGATATTATTCTCAAACCCGGTTGTCGAAAAGTACCTTTGAAATCTTTTTGTGTGGAACAAAGCCGTTGGACTCAAAGGGGGATGGAGAATGTAGCTGCTTTTTCCAGTTCAAAAAATATGTTGAGTAATAAAAACCTGAAAATAGCAGCACGGGAACAGAAACAGCAACATGCTGTGTGGACTGAGGTTTCTTCTTTTCAGGATAAGGCAAGTGTGAATGTAAAATCGAATGTGAAAAGCCGGGAATCAGCTACCAGTCTCCAGTTGACATTGGAAAATAAAGATTTACAGTCATCCGTGAAAGAATATGTAAAGGCAATGGAGTCGTGATTTGCCGGAAAAAATGATGTCATTGGTGTTGCTTTTTGTATCAATGGGAAAATTTCTACCATAGATGTTTTCGGAAATGCAGATTTGTTTTCCAAACTACGTTCTAAATTATTGGAATCAGCTGCCAATGAAGCTGTTTGTATGTATGATGAGAAATTGAAATTTGATAATCCGTCGGCTGATGAGGTGAATGCTTTTATTACTTCTGCTGTTGAATTTGCCCAAAAAGGAGACGTTACAGTTACTGAGACAGGGAAAAATACACTTGAAAAGAAGTATAAAACAAGTAAATGTATCATGTTCCGCACCTATAATACAGATGCTGGAGAATATCCTATACATACCAGCATGTTTTCAACAGAAGATATGAAAATAACAGATCATCCTAAAGTGCAAATAAACAGTTTTCCGCAATCAAGTGGTTTCCGTTATGGAGGAATCAACCGAAACCGGAATTAAGGTTTTGTAGATTCGATCATTTGATTTATGATTTCCTGTTCTTCTTTTTTTGTTTTTGGAACCACTTTTACTTTATTAAAATAACGCTTGTATAAAAAGAAGAACAATAGGGTAAGTACAAAAGCAACCAGCCCGTTGGAAAAGAAACCATATTTCTCACCCAAAGTGTCCATGGCTAATCCGGTGAGTGCATTTCCGACGGGGGTGCTTCCTGTATTGATCAATACATAAATACTCATCACACGTCCCCGGTAATTATCATCTGTATTCAATTGTATCCGGGTATTCCCGCGATTCAGGAAACACATCATCAGGAATCCTGTTGAAATCAATAACACAACAATCATCCAAACGGATTTCAGGAAAAGAAGTGTCGACATTTGTAAGATACCGATGGCTAAAGCTGTACTGATAAGGAAGTTTTTGCTTTTTATGTCTTTCCCTACGCTGGCCATAAATAAAGCTCCTAATAGAGATCCTAATCCCAGTGAAGACATCAGTAAACTGTATGTTCCTTCATCTCCCAATAGTACATCTCGGGCAAAAACCGGTAAGATAACATTGGCGTTCATGGCAAACGTACAGATAACGGCCATGATCAGGAGTGTGGGGAATATTTTGGTATTCCGGAAGGCATAACTTACCCCTCCCTTGATTTCTTGTATGATTTTTTTTTCTGGTGCCTTTTTTTGTGGATTCCCAGGTGCCGAAATCATGAAAATACCCCAAAGTACAGGAATGAAACTCAGTCCGTTAATGAAAAAACATTCGGCTATACCAACATATTTCATGACCAGACCCGAAACAGCAGGACCAATGATCCTTGCCAGATTGAATATGGTAGAATTCAATGAAATAGCATTGGGAAGATCTCCTTTCCCTACTAACTCGACTACGTAGGCCTGCCGGGTCGGTTGATCCAGACTATTACCAATTCCGGCAACAATAGCCAATGATGCAAAGATCCAGTATTCAGTGTATCCTAAATAGACAAAAAGCGCCAGCGCCAGCGATTGTAGCATGAACAGGCTTTGTGTGAAAATTAAAATTTTCTTCTTCGGAAATCGTTCGATAAAAACACCGGCAAAGAGTGTTAATAAGAGTACCGGACCAAATTCAAATACCCCCATTAAACCCAGTAGAAAAGGAGAATTGGTGATCTTATAAACATACCAACTCAGGGCTGTAACCTGAATCATTCCTCCAATCAGGGATACAGCTTGTCCGAACCAAAAATATCTGAAATTTTTGTGGTACAGAGAGGAAAATGTTTTTTTATAAATATTACGAACTTTCATCAGGATACAGATATTTTATAAACAATCTTTCCCCGCAAAAGGTTTGGAACCTTTCTTTTTTTAGTCTAAGATTTTAGGATCGAAAAAACTATTGTACATTTGTAAGGAAAGGGATTTGGTCTCCTTCGTCGTGAAAAAAACGGATTTCGTCGGTTTTTATTCTGTTTTGGCGGAATAAATATTTTATAAAAAAATGCGAAAGCTTAATTTGGTCACAATATTAATCTTTTAATGATGACAAAAATGGATGAAAATGGAATAAAAATCAAAGCGGTTGTTACCGGTTTGTTGTTGACAGCAGCTGGTGTATTGTTGTATCTTTTTACTGCCGGAATTCTCCCTCCGGAATATAAGCCGATTGTTTTTTCATGGCAGTCGTTACTGTTAGCCATCGGTTTTGTGCAACTTTTCTCCCGGAATCATTACTTTTCCGGCGTTATATTGATGCTTGTCGGAGGCTTTTTCCTTTTGAAAAAGATGGATATTGAGGGTTTGGTATTTTTTACGCAACATTTGTGGGCTGTATTGTTGGTTATTGTTGGAATATTGATGATTTGTAAAGCCATTTTTGGACGGCAATTTTCGTGCAGGCGCTCTGATCATTCAGAAAAATCTAATAGAAAAATGGAAAACCGAAAAAGTTGGCACGATAATACGCGGAATGTTCATGCCAATGAAGCCGGATATATTGACCGGAACTATATTTTCGGAGGTTCCAATGAAAAGATGAATACTAAAAATTTCAAAGGAGGAGAAATCAATTGTGTTTTTGGAGGGATAGAATTGGATCTGACAGATGCTCAGTTGGCAGAAGGAGTTAATACTTTGGAAATCAATACTGTTTTTGGCGGAGTCGTACTTTTTGCTCCGATCGAATGGCATATAGAGATCCGGCAAACCCAGGTTTTTGGTAATTTTGTGGATAATCGTCCTGTCCCAGGTTTTGAAGTAGAGGAAAATAAGACATTGATAATCAAGGTTTCATCTGTTTTTGGCGGTGGTGAGATTAAATGTAATAACAAATAATCATTGATTGCGTGAACAATCCGTTTCTCAGAAATTATCAATCCCGAATGCTTTATGCCGGTATTTGGTTTATTATTACGATAATCCAAATACTGGCTGTGCATTTTATTGCCGGCTTACCGCTTGGATACACCATTGCTGATGCCGTGATTTTTAGCCTGATTTTTGCCGGTTGTGCGATCCCATTGTGGTATCCTGTTTGTTATAATCAGAAGAAAGACATTTCTTGGTATGCTGTTTTATTTGTTCATGGAGTGCTCATTGTACTTTTGTTGTCAATCTGGTTGGGATTCGGATATTTTCTGATGTATTTGTTTACGGGTGGAGATAAGATCTATTTGTATTTTATAAAAGCTTCGGTTTGGTGGAAAGTCATTGAAGGTTTCTTCTTATATGTTGTACTTGTGTTGGTGTATGATATTTACATCTATATTGAAAAATTGAATGAGAAAGTAAATAATGAAATCCGTTTGAATAAATTATTGAAAGATGGAGAGTTGAATTTATTGAAATCTCAGATTAATCCTCATTTTCTTTTTAATAGTCTGAATTCATTACATGCCCTGATTATTAAGGCGCCGGAAAAGGCCGGAGATATGCTGATTGCTCTGTCTGATTACCTCCGTTATACGGTATTATCTACCCGACAGGAATATTCATCTCTCGAAAATGAAATAGAAAATATAGAACGTTATTTGTCCATTGAAAAACTTCGTTTCGGAGATAAGCTGGAATATACCATTGATTGCCGGCCAGAATGCTTGCATGTAAAAATTCCATCCATGATTTTACAACCCTTATTTGAAAATGCTGTAAAGCATGGAGTTTATGAAAGTCTCGAAGTCGTTGTTATTACTGCTAAAATTAAAAAAGAAAATCATTACCTGCTAATTGAAATCGGCAATGGTTTTGATCCGGAAAATACAAGCCGGAAAAAAGGCTCAGGTACCGGTTTGAAGAATATCAGGGAACGTCTGGTTTTGTCATATGCGACAGATGCATCCTTGCTGGTAAAATCGAAAGACAAACAGTTTGTTGTTATGTTGAAAATGCCTGTTATTACAGAGGAAAATGAAAGCTGAAATGCATATAGAGGAAAACGAAAATAATACGCCACCGTCAAAAATTTCCATACTGATTATTGACGATGAGACTCCTGCAAGAGATATTATGAAACATTATTTGCAGGATCATGCCGGTATTGTGGTTATAGGTGAAGCTTCTGACGGATTCGAGGCATTGAAAATTATCAGGGAACAAAAACCTCAATTGATTTTCTTAGATGTACAAATGCCAAAACTAACCGGATTTGAGATGCTGGAACTGATGGATAATCCTCCGGAAATTATTTTTTCCACGGCTTATGATCAATTTGCTATCCGGGCATTTGAACAAAATGCCATTGATTATTTGTTGAAGCCTTATTCAAAACAACGGTTTGATAAGGCCCTTCAAAAAGCATTGCAAAAAATAAGGACAGGAGACCGAATCCAAACAAATTTGCAGGGATTGGAACAATCACAGGATAAGCAATCAGGAGAATTAACCAGAATTGCAGTAAAAGATCGCCAGCAAATTCATATCATCCCGGTACAAGAAATTGATTACATCGAAGCTTGTGGTGATTATGCTGATATCCATACGGAAAAAGGTTCCTTCTTAAAAGAAAAAACCATGAAGTATTTTGAAGAGAACCTCCCTCCACAACAGTTTATCCGTATCCATCGTTCATATATCGTCAATGTAAATGAAGTCTCCAAAATTGAGTTATATGAAAAAGACACCTACCGGGTACATCTAAAAAACGGAAAAATATTGAAGGCTGCAAGTAATGGGTATAAGGCGTTGAAGAATGCTGTACGATTGTGAAGAATTGAGAATTATTTTCGTGCATAAGCCAATATTCTCAATTCTCCACTCTCCATTCATTAAGCTAACGCAAAATCCAACTGCTTCCTCTCTAAATTTGCCCGTACCACTTTGATTGTAATCGGATCTCCCAAACGGTATTGCTGCTTGTTTCTTCGTCCGATCAGACAATAATTTTTCTCGTCGAATTCATAATAATCATCGTCAAGATCACGGATAGGTACCATTCCTTCGCATTTGTTTTCATTGATTTCAACATATAAGCCCCATTCCGTAACACCGGATATTACACCGTCGAAAACCATTCCTAACCTGGCGGACATGAACTCTACCTGTTTGTATTTGATAGATGCGCGCTCAGCATTGGCTGCCGTCTGTTCCATCCCGGAGCAATGTTTACACAAATCCTCATATTTTTCTTTAGATACGGACCTGCCTGCAGAAAGATATCTTTCCAATAGCCGGTGCACCATCATGTCCGGATAACGCCGGATAGGGGATGTAAAGTGTGTATAATACTCAAAAGCCAATCCATAGTGACCTACATTGTCAGTAGAATAAACGGCTTTTGCCATAGAACGGACAGCAATGGTTTCTATCAGGTTTTGTTCCCTTTTTCCTTGTACTTCGTCCAGCAAATGATTGATTCCTTTGGATACATCTATTTTTGTTCCGTTAGTTTTTAGTTTATAACCAAATCTGCGGATAAAAGAAGCAAATGTGTCCAATTTTTCAGGGTCAGGTAAATCATGAACCCTGTATACAAAAGTTTTTGCCGGTTTCCCTTTAGGAGTTTTTCCGATAAATTCGGCAACGGTCTTGTTGGCAAGTAACATGAATTCTTCTATCAATTTATTGGCATCGGTTGATTCTTTAAAGAAAACATTGACAGGTCTGCCCTGATTGTCTAATTCGAATTTGACTTCATACCGGTCAAAACTGATAGCGCCATGAGCAAATCTGTTTTTCCTGAAAATCTTAGCTAAACGGTCTAATGTCAGAATTTCATCTTTGTAATCACCCTCTCCGGTTTCTATGATTTGTTGAGCTTCTTCATAAGCATATCTCCGGATTGACCGGATGACCGTTCGTGCAACGCGGGAATGTTTGATCTCTGCTTTTTCCGTAATTTCAAAAATGACGGAAAAACAAAGTTTATCTTCATTAGGGCGAAGAGAACAAAGCTCATTACAAAGTCTTTCCGGAAGCATAGGGATTGTTCTATCTACAAGATAAATGGATGTAGCCCGTTTTTCAGCTTCTCTGTCGATAATACTATCAGGTAATACATAATGAGTTACATCAGCAATGTGCACTCCCACTTCCCATACACCATCTTTGAGGGGGCGGATAGACAAAGCATCATCAAAATCTTTAGCATCTCTCGGGTCGATGGTAAATGTTGGAACTCCCCGGAAATCTTCCCTGTTTTGCAAATCTTCTTTGGAAAATTCTGCTGGAATTTTGTCTGCAGCTTTTTCAACGGTTTCCGGGTATTTATATGGCAAGCCGAATTCAGCTAATATTGCGTGCATTTCAGTGGTATTGGAACCGGCATCTCCTAATACGTCAATTACCTCTCCAATAGGATTTTTTGCTCTGTCTGGCCATTCCAATACTTTGACAACTACTTTTTGTCCGTTTTTTGCACCTTTTAATTTGTCTTTCGGAATAAAAATATCGTTAGCTAATAACTTGTTATCGGTTACCAGAAATGCAAATCCTCTGCCTGTTTCAATAGTCCCGACAAAAGTGTGCTGAGCACGGGAAATAATTTCCATGACTTCTGCTTCAGGATCACGTCCTTTGCGTCTTGCTAATAATTGTACACGCACATGGTCGCCATGCATCGCATGAGAAGAATTTCTTTCTGCTACAAAAATGGGTGCTCCTTCTCCTCCTTCCGGAATGAACCAGTTCTTCCCATTGCTTTTGCGTTCGAAAGTGCCTTCTGCTATTACGCCAAGTCCATTCAGTTTATATTTTCCAAAACTCACTTCAGTAAGGAAATCATCTTCCGCCAGTAGAGATAAAATTTCTGCGACCAACAGTTTATTTACCTGCATGGTTGCACCTATTTCGGCACTGACTTGTTTGTAGTTTAAGGTTTCTTTCGGACAACGGTTAAACAAAGCAACGATGCGGTTCACCATTTCCTTTTTATTTATCCGTTTGTCTGGTTTTTGTTGTTTTCTTTTACTCATAAGTTGTATGAATTATTGCCGTAATCAATCGGCCGTTGTTAATTGTATCTGTTGAGGAGTTGTTGTCGGACCGTCAACAACCAATTCACCATTGTCTTTAATTTCCATTTTATCTATAAATACGACCCGCTGATCACCTGTTTTTTGTGTTCTTCCATGGTAAACACAATACATTTGTCCGTTGTCCAAAGTCAGTATCATGCAGTGTCCGGTACCGGTAACTTCGCCTCCCTGATCGATGTTTTTTTGTAAAACAGGATTATTATTGGCCTTTACGAAAGGACCAAGAGGATTGGAGGCAGTTGCATATCCGACAGCATAATTGGCTCCTCCGAAGAAATTGGCAGAATACATCATGTAATAAGTCTCCCCTTTTTTGATAATAAAAGAACCTTCTGTCCATCTGCGGTTGGCTTCATGAGCTGTAACTGTGCGACTTTCCCATTCGGCTTGTTTATCTTCCATAGAAAACGGAGGTTGGAGTAATAATTGAGGCTCTCCGATAATGCCGGAAAAATCAGGTTTGATTTCTACTCCGTAGATCCAACTTTCCTCTATTTCATCATACCATCCTTGTTTTTTTGCCCAATCTGCCACTTCACTCTTTACCGGATTTTTGTAACAGCAACGGGAATAGTACAGATAAACCCTACCTTGTTCATCATCGAAAAATAAATTGGCATCTATAATAGGATAACCCGGGTCAAACAGAGGACCTCCGTTCATTTCTACAAAAGGACCGGTTGGCTTATCTGCAACAGCAACTCCTATGCGGAAATTTTCTTCCTCATTGGTTGGATTGTTCTTCCAATTGGCACTATACCACAAGTAATATTTTCCATTTCTTTCATACACTTCCGGCGCCCAGAAACAATCTACAGTCCATGATTCCGGGTTTTCTCCCTGATATATCACACCTTCATCCTTCCAATCGGCAAGATTATCAGAAGAATATGCTTTGAATTGTTTGTAACCATCAGAAGTTCCATACATATAAAATTTTCCGTCTGAAGCTTTTAATATAAAAGGATCTCCAAAAGCTACAGGCAATGGATTCTGGCAGGTAATTTCTTTGGAAACAGGAGCTTCGTTTTGTTTTTTGTTGTTACATGCTACAAGAAGAACTAATAAAGCAGCAACAAAGATTGTATTTCTCATATATCTTTTGAAATAATTGGTTTATAGTGTTGGCAAATGTACACAAAATACGCATCCTAAACAAAAATAAATATAGTATTTGAGATGGAGCTATCATAAATGCAGGGTTGAAAGAAATAGATTTTTAAATATTGAATTTTTTTCTTTGTATCCTCATCGCATTCAATATGGCCAGTAATGCAACCCCTACATCGGCAAATACAGCTTCCCACATAGTTGCAAGTCCTCCGGCGCCTAAAGCAAGAACCGCTAATTTGATACTAAATGCCATGACAATATTCTGCCATACAATGGTACTTGTAGCCTTACCTATCCTGATAGCAACCGGAATTTTTGAAGGCTCATCATTTTGGATAACGATATCCGCAATTTCAATGGCAGCATCGCTACCTAAACCTCCCATGGCTATACCTGCATGGCTGATGGCAATAACAGGGGCATCATTGATCCCATCTCCGACAAAAGCTACGGTCTCATTATTGTGAATGATAGCTTGTACTTTGGATACTTTATCTTCCGGTAGCAGGTTGCCGAAAGCCTGATCGATTCCTAGTGTTTGAGCAACCTTTTGTACTACAGTGTCTTTATCTCCGCTTAGCATGGTTGTTTTTATTCCCATTTCTTTCAGTTTATCGATAGCTGTTTTTGCGTCTTCTTTCAATTGATCTCCTAATATGATGTATCCGGCAAACTTATTGTCAATGGCAATAGCGACGATGGTTTCGGAACCATCTTCCGGAGGTATATTATAACTTATCCGGAACTTATCCAGTAGCTTGGTATTTCCTGCCAGCACTTTTTTCCCATCAATAACTCCACTCAGTCCACATCCGGTTATTTCTTCCACATCTTTTGATATGAGTAGATTGCCGGCTCTGTTTTTATATGATACAATGGCAGTCGCTATCGGATGAGAGGAATGACTTTCTAAAGTTTTAACCAGTATCAGAACGTAATTTTCATCTGTTTCCGGTTGAACTGCTATTTTTTTTACCTCAAAAACCCCTTTTGTCAGAGTACCTGTTTTATCCATTACAACATTTTGGATAGATGCCATTAAGTCTAGGTAATTACTTCCTTTAAATAAAATACCATGATGAGAAGCTGCGCCAATACCTCCGAAATAACTTAATGGAATAGAAATTACCAAGGCGCAGGGGCAGGAAATTACTAGAAATATCAATGCCCTATACAACCATTCTGAGAAAACATAAGGATGAACAATCAATAGAGGGAGGACACATATCAATACGGCTACAACGACTACTGACGGAGTATAATAATGTGCAAATTTGCGAATAAAGAGCTCCGTAGGCGCTTTCTGTTGAGTTGCTTCCTGTACGAGTTCCAATATTTTAGACAATTTACTATCTTCATACAGCCGGGTTACTTTGATTTCTGCCGGAGTATTCAGGTTGATCATACCGGCTAAAACATTTTCTCCTTTTTGTTTGGTATCTGGTTTGCTTTCTCCTGTCAGGGCAGAAGTATTAAAAGAAGCCTTTTCGGAAATAAGTTCTCCATCCAAAGCCAGCCTGTCTCCAGGTTTTAAATGAATAATTGTACCTATAGCTACTTCTTTTGCCTTTACCTCTTTTGTCTCTCCGTTTTCCCGTACACTTACAGTATCCGGTCTTTGATCAATCAAATCTTTGATGTTAGATTCTGCACGCTTGACTGCCAGATCCTGGAAAAATTCCCCGATAGAATAAAAAAGCATAACAGATACTGCTTCCGGATATTCTCCGATACAAAAGGCGCCGATAGTTGCAATAGCCATCAGGGAAAATTCCGTAAATGAATCACCTTCCAGTGCATATTTGATGGCCTCTCTGATAACAGGGATTCCTACAGGCAGGTAAGCGCAAGAAAACCAGATTATCCGTAAACTTCCCTGGAAAAAATCAATATTGAAATGATCAAATAAGATTCCGGCCAAGAGCAATATAAAACTAAAGCATGCCGGAAGAAGCATGCGGATATAACTGTGGATATGGTTTGTATGATCATGCATAGCGGTAAATAATAATATTACAAAATTAGGCATATTTTGTTCAATCAAAATAATAAGGGCAGACATTTAATACATAGCTATTATGAAATTAAGGGTAAATTGAATTTCAGATGAAAACTTTTTACGAAAATTTGTTTCATACAAAAAAAAGCACTAATTTTGTCGTCCATTTTAAGCGTGTTATTACTAAGTATTAAACATATAATTAATTATGATTGTAGTTCCATTAAAAGAAGGCGAAAACATAGAAAGAGCCTTGAAGAAATTTAAGAGAAAATTCGAAAAAACCGGTGTTGTAAAAGAACTCAGAAAGAGACAAGCTTTTTCAAAACCTTCTGTAGATAAGAGAAAAGAAAAAATGCACGCAGTTTATGTGCAAAAATTACAACAAACGGAAGAATAAAATTAAAGTTCGTTTGTTTTTTACGATTCTTTTCACTATATTCGTTGCGTGATCTGAAGCAGCGTTTTCATGTTAATAGAATCATTTTTACAATATCTCCGTTATGAGAGGAATTATTCTTCTCATACGGTTTCTTCATATCAAAATGATTTGAAGCAGTTTGAATCATATGTTATGCAAAAGGAACAAATCTTTGATCCTTTGCTTATTGATTCTGACCAGATCAGAAATTGGATCGTTTATTTGATGGGGGAGGATTATTCTCCTTTGTCGGTAAACCGTAAATTAAGCACTCTCAAATCTTTTTATCGCTTTCTCCAAAAGAAAGAACTGTTGAAAAACAATCCTTTGAAAAAGCTTTCCGGTCCAAAAATGAACAAAAGTCTTCCGGACTTTGTTAAAGATACAGATATGAATCTTATCCTGGACGAGGTGGATGGAGGGTTAGATTCCGGATTTGAAGAAATGCGAGACAATATGATCCTGGAACTGTTTTATATGACCGGAATACGATGTGCGGAATTGGTGAATCTGAAAGATACGGATATAGATTTTGCTTTTCATCAATTGAAAGTAACCGGCAAAAGAAACAAACAACGAATTATTCCTTTTGCAAAAGATCTGGAAGAAAAGCTCTCCTTATATATTAAGGTAAGAAATGAAGAAACTGATTATTCTTCCGAACAAATGGTGTTCGTTAGAAAAGATGGCAGGTCGCTTTCTAATTCTATGGTATATAAAATTGTAAAAAAAAATCTTTCCGGAATCCCAGGCTTATCTAAAAAAAGTCCTCATGTATTGAGGCATACGTTTGCGACAAGTATGTTGAACAACGGAGCGGATCTCAATGCTGTCAAAGAACTTTTGGGGCATGCGAGTTTAGCGTCGACCGAAGTTTATACTCATACCACATTTGAAGAATTGAAAAAAGTGTATCACCAAGCTCATCCCAGAGCTTAAACTAAAGAGATGTATTATGGAAATCAGAATTCAAACCATTCATTTCGATGCAAGCCAACAGTTGGAAGCATTTGTTCAGAAAAAAGTGAGTAAATTGGAAAAGTACCTTGACGGTATTCTGAGTGCAGAAGTCGTGTTGAAAGTGGTTAAGCCAGAATCGGCAATGAATAAAGAAGCTGCAATCAAGCTTGGAGTTCCCAATCAGGAATTTTTTGCCAGTAAAATATCTGACACATTTGAAGAATCAGTAGACATATCAGTAGATGCATTGGAAAAACAACTCCTTAAGTTTAACCAAAAACAAAACACAAAATAAAAAAACGCCAGATTATTTTGTAGTTAGAAAAAATATGTCTAAATTTGCAGCCGTTTCGCCCCTAACCGGACGAAACGGTTTTTTTGAGACCATAAAAAAAGCCTCTTTAGCTCAGTTGGCCAGAGCACGTGATTTGTAATCTCGGGGTCGTTGGTTCGAATCCGACAAGAGGCTCAAAAAAATTGAAAATGGAGAGTTGAAAGTTAAATTTTATTTTTTTATTCTCAATAAAAAGGGCAGTTACCAGAGTGGCCAAATGGGGCTGACTGTAACTCAGCTGACTTACGTCTTCGGTGGTTCGAATCCATCACTGCCCACAAAATAGTTGAAAATGGGAAATAGAAAGTTGAAAATTAATATATTACTTTCAATATTCAACATTCCACTTTCAATTAATTTGCGGAAGTAGCTCAGTTGATAGAGCATTAGCCTTCCAAGCTGAGGGTCGCGGGTTTGAGTCCCGTCTTCCGCTCTAAAGCCTATGTAGCTCAGGGGTAGAGCACTTCCTTGGTAAGGAAGAGGTCACGGGTTCAATTCCCGTCATCGGCTCGAAATGATGGAACATGAAAAATTGAGAATGGAAAACGAATTATAAGATTCCTTATTTTCAATATTCAACTTCCAATTTTCAATTTGAAAAAGCAATCATTAATCAAATAAAGATCATTAAATTATGGCAAAAGAGCATTTTAACCGGTCGAAACCGCACGTTAACATCGGTACAATCGGTCACGTTGACCACGGTAAAACTACTTTGACAGCTGCTATTACTACAGTGTTGGCAAAGAAAGGTCTTTCAGAAGTGAAGTCATTTGATCAAATTGACAACGCTCCGGAAGAAAAAGAAAGAGGTATTACTATCAATACTTCACACGTTGAATATGAAACTGCTAACCGTCACTATGCACACGTAGACTGCCCGGGTCACGCCGACTACGTTAAAAACATGGTTACTGGTGCTGCTCAGATGGACGGCGCTATCATTGTGGTTGCTGCTACTGATGGTCCGATGCCTCAAACTCGCGAACACATCCTTTTGGCTCGTCAGGTAAACGTTCCAAGATTGGTTGTTTTCATGAACAAATGTGATATGGTTGACGATGCTGAAATGTTGGAACTTGTTGAAATGGAAATGAGAGAATTGCTTTCTTTCTATGACTTTGATGGTGACAATACTCCGGTTATCCAGGGTTCTGCTTTGGGTGGATTGAATGGAATTGCTCAGTGGGAAGAAAAAATCATGGAATTGATGGATGCTGTGGATACTTGGATTCCACTTCCTCCGCGGGATGTTGATAAACCATTCCTGATGCCGGTTGAAGATGTATTCTCTATTACAGGTCGTGGTACTGTTGCTACAGGTCGTATCGAAACTGGTATCATCAAAACCGGTGAAGAAGTTCAGATCATCGGTTTAGGTTCTGAAGGTAAAAAATCAGTTGTTACCGGTGTTGAAATGTTCCGTAAGATTTTGGACGAAGGCCAGGCTGGTGACAATGTAGGTTTGTTGCTCCGTGGTATCGACAAAGACGAAATCAAACGTGGTATGGTTATTACACACCCGGGTAAAGTGAAACCTCATACTAAAGTTAAAGCTGAGGTGTATATCTTGAAAAAAGAAGAAGGTGGTCGTCATACTCCATTCCATAACAAATATCGTCCTCAGTTCTATATTCGTACATTGGACGTTACGGGTGAAATCACTCTTCCGGAAGGAACTGAAATGGTAATGCCTGGTGATAACGTAACCATCACTGTGGAATTGATCTACCCGGTAGCTTGTAACGAAGGTCTTCGTTTCGCTATCCGTGAAGGAGGTCGTACAGTAGGTGCTGGTCAGATTACTGAGATCATCGAATAAATTAAAAATTAAGAATTAAAAATTAAGAATTAATATAGTGCGTCAGCCAATTCTTAATTCCTGATTTTTAATTCTTAATTACCTACGGGTCTAGCTCAGTTGGTAGAGCATCGGTCTCCAAAACCGAGTGTCGGGAGTTCGAGTCTCTCGACCCGTGCTAAAAAATCTATAGTTTAGATGAAAAAGATAATTAATTATATCAAAGAATCTTATAACGAACTTGTTCATAAGGTATCTTGGCCTACAAGAGCAGAGTTATCCAGTAGTGCTGTAGTTGTTTTAGTTGCTTCCATTATACTATCGCTGCTGATCTTTGTCATAGATTTGGGTTTTGAAAACATAATGAAATTTTTATACACGAAGGTGTTTTAATTTGAGCTTGTAAGAGATGTCTGAAATCGAAAAAAAATTTTATGTCCTTCGCGCTGTCAGTGGCAAGGAAAATAAGGTGAAAGAGTATCTCGAAGCCGAAATGAGAGACCCGGAGTTGAAAGATTATGTTTCTCAAGTACTGATTCCCACAGAAAAAGTGTATACTGTCCGTAATGGAAAGAAGGTGATGAAAGAACGTGCTTATCTTCCCGGTTATGTGATTGTTGAAGCTGCTTTGGTGGGAGAGGTTGTCCACAGATTAAGAAATATTCCTAATGTTATCGGTTTTTTGGGTGGAACGGAGAATCCGGTTCCCCTTCGTCCTTCGGAAGTCAATCGTATCCTTGGTACGGTAGATGAATTGCAGGAGCAAACTGAAGAATTGGATTTGGATTTTTATGTGGGCGAAACCGTAAAGGTTACCTATGGAGCTTTCAACGGATTCAGCGGTATCATTGAAGAAGTGAATGCTGAAAAGAAAAAATTGAAGGTGATGGTGAAGATATTTGGTCGGAAGACCCCCTTGGAATTAGGGTATACTCAAGTTGAAAAGGAGTAAACCGATAGGTTACGCGACCGGGTTACAATTTTTGTGTTATAATGTTTTAATCTAAATTTTTATTACAATGGCTAAAGAAGTTGCTGGACAAATCAAATTGCAAATAAAAGGAGGAGCTGCAAACCCTTCTCCGCCTGTAGGACCTGCATTGGGTTCCAAAGGTGTCAACATCATGGAGTTTTGCAAGCAATTTAATGCCAGAACCCAGGATAAAGCTGGTAAGATATTACCTGTAATAATTACTTACTATGCTGACAAGTCTTTCGATTTTGTCGTAAAAACGCCTCCTGTTGCTATCCAATTGTTGGAAATCACAAAGCAAAAGAGCGGATCTGCAGAGCCTAACCGTAAAAAGGTGGCTGAAATTACCTGGGAACAGGTACAACAAATTGCAGAAGACAAAATGGTTGACTTGAACTGTTTCACGCTGGAATCAGCCATGACAATGGTTGCCGGAACAGCGAGAAGTATGGGTATAGCAGTAAAGGGAGCTTTCCCGTTTAATAAATAATTAAAACTTCAATTGAGATATGAGTAAACTTACAAAAAATCAAAAGTTAGCTTTAAGCAAGATTGAAGCAGGGAAAGTATACACACTGAAAGAGGCGTCTGCTTTGGTAAAAGAAATATCTACTACCAAATTTGATGCTTCCGTTGACATTGATGTCAGACTTGGTGTGGACCCCCGTAAAGCTAACCAGATGGTGAGAGGCGTTGTCTCTTTACCACATGGAACAGGTAAACAAACACGGGTTCTTGTATTATGTACTCCTGATCAGGAAGCTGCTGCCAAAGAAGCAGGAGCCGAACATGTCGGACTGGACGAGTATGTCGAAAAGATCAAAGGTGGTTGGACCGATATTGATGTAATCATAACAATGCCTGCTATCATGGGTAAAATC
Source organism: Bacteroidales bacterium (assembly GCA_031552335.1). Taxonomy (GTDB): domain Bacteria; phylum Bacteroidota; class Bacteroidia; order Bacteroidales; family Azobacteroidaceae; genus JAISFI01. The sequence goes on from JAVBMQ010000188.1 coordinate 46,328, forward strand.
GGAGCTTTAGGTCGTGTATTAGGTCCTCGCGGATTGATGCCCAACCCTAAGAGCGGAACGGTAACCAATGATGTGGCAAGTGCTGTGAAAGAAGTGAAACAAGGTAAGATCGACTTTAAAGTTGATAAGACCGGAATCGTTCATACATCTATTGGAAAAGTTTCATTTTCGGCTGATCAAATTGCCGATAATGCTAAAGAATTTGTCAATGCATTGAACAAGTTAAAACCAACAGCTGCTAAAGGTACATATATTAAGAGCGTTTTTCTTTCAAGTACCATGAGTCCGGGTATCAAAATTGAGCCCAAATCAGTTGATGAAAATTAAAACAATTGAACAATGAGAAAGGAAGATAAAAGCGCTATTATAGAGCAAATTGCTACAACTGTAAAAGAATATGGAAATTTCTATCTTACTGATATTGCCACATTAAATGCGGAAAAAACCAGTAGTTTAAGAAGAGAATGTTCCAAACAGGATGTAAAGCTGGTGGTTGTTAAAAACACCTTGTTGAAATTGGCCCTCGAGAATATTGAAGGAGATTTTTCTGAGTTATACGGATCATTGAAAGGTAATACCGCTTTGATGTTGTGTCTTTCAGCAAATGTACCCGCTAAATTGATCAAAGAGTTTGCTAAGGGTTCTGATGTCCCCAAATTGAAAGCAGCTTATGTTCAGGAAAGCGTATATGTCGGTGCAGAACATCTCGATGCTCTCA
>JAVBMQ010000156.1:0-3864 GCA_031552335.1 Bacteroidales bacterium
AATTGGGATATTGCCGAATCCAACAAACCGAAAACCGGAATTGGAAAAATATTTTTATTCCTATGTTATAGACAAATGTATCGAAAACGATGCAATTCCTGTCATTGTAAAAGTAGGCTATTATCAATGGAATGTTACTGAACCTCAATCATTAATGCAATATTTAGATAATCAGTACGCAGAAAAGTTTATTTTTGTTGATTTAGATAAGGTACAGAAAGAAACAGTTACAACAAAAGGTGAAAGTTTTAATACTTTATTCTGGATATATCATATTAGTCCAACCGGAGAAAAGATATTTTATGATCCACATCCTAATGAAGACGCACATAACTTGTTTGCCCACACTATTTTTGAAAAGATAAAATTACATAGGAGTAAATAACCTATGATTGGCCATGTAAATATTTAGATGATGTACAATCCTTTTTCCTTAAAAAATAAAACGATATTGATTACCGGAGCCTCTTCCGGCATTGGTAAAGCGACGGCTATAGAATGTTCTAAAATGGGGGCGCAATTAATCATTACCGGAAGAAATGAGCAACACTTGGACGAAACATTTCAATCTCTTGAAGGCGAAAACCATCTTTCCTTTTGTGGAGATTTATGCGATCCCGCTTTTTTAGAATCTTTGTCGGTCGCTCTTCCTGTCTTGGATGGAATTGTCTATTCTGCCGGGATTGTACGGTATTTCCCCTTTAAATTTATGACTGATGAAAAATTGGATCAACTTTTTGATATTAATTTCAAGTCTCCTACTTTATTGAGCCATCGTTTAATCAAGAAGAAGAAGATCAATAAAAACAGCTCAATCGTTTTTATGTCATCCATATCCGGCGTGTTAATGTCATATTATGGCGGCTCTATTTATGCAGCAACCAAGGGGGCTATAAATGGTTTGGTAAAAGGGATGGCATTAGAGCTTGCCGCTCAAAATATTCGCGTTAATACTGTTATACCGGGTATGATTGACACCAACATTTTGCGTGAAGATATTCTTACTCAGGAACAACTTGAAACGGATGTCAAAAGATACCCGTTAGGTAGATATGGAAAACCAGAAGAAGTTGCTTATGCTACTATTTATTTACTATCCGATGCTTCGGCTTGGGTAACAGGATCAAATCTCTTAATTGATGGTGGAATTACTTTAAAATAACACATGGGTAAATTAAATATTTTAATAATCATACCTCGATATACAGGAGGTGCTGAGGCTTTTACCACTCATTTGCCCTTAGGTATAGCTTATGTTGTATCTATCATTGAGCAAAATGGATATGATGTTGATGTACTTAATCTCGACATTACAAGAGGTGATATTAAAGAGTCTATCATAGAAAGATTAGATCAAGGGCATTATAACATTGTAGGGACCGGAGGTACAGCTTTTGAGTTTAACGCTATCAGTACGATTTTATCCATTGTTAAAGAATATGACAATTCAATTATCACATTACTTGGAGGACGAATAATTTTTCATGATGTGGAGGAGATTTTCTCCGAATTAGATGCCGACTATGGAATAATTGGCGATGCAGATGTTGCTTTACCGGCATTATTAAATAAGTTCACTTCCAACTCTGATGAAGTTATTGAAAATACGGTATATAAAGAAAATGGAACAATCAAGACAGCTCCTTTTGTATTAAACAAAAATTTAGTGGACGCTATCCCTTATCCGAATTATGAAAAATGCGGATATGGAGATCGGACAATCCACTCAACACCGGATTTTTATTTTGAATCCAATTGGAAAAGTTATAATATCATATCCGGATTTAATTGCTTTGGACGCTGCACTTTTTGTGCAAATTCCGTTCAGCGGTATAGAAAAAGATCTGTTGAAAACATCATTCAAGAAATGGATTATGCCATAAAAAAATTTGATATAGATGTTTTCGTTTTTGTTTCAGATGTATTTACCGAAAAATGGGATGATGTAGAGGATTTGTGTAATAAAATCAATATATTAGGAGCTGAGCACGGCAAAAAAATCCGCTTTCAGATTGCCATGAGAATAAAAGGATTCACATTGGAAAAGGCAATGTTTCTTAAAGAATCCGGTTGTATATCTATTTTATTCGGTTTTGAGAGTTATGATGACGATGTACTTAAAAGTATGCGAAAAGGTATTACGGCTTCCGACATTGATCAGGCTATTCAAGTGTGTCGCATCGCTAAAATAACCTATCGGGGATGGTTTATATTTGGAGATATTGCAGAAACAGTATCTTCATACAAAAAAACCTTAAATTACTGGAAAGAAGTTGGCAGAGGATTTATACTGTTCTCTCCGATAGCTCCTCTCCCCGGATCTTATTTGATGGATTATTGCTTAAAAAATGGCATCATCAAAGATAAGTTGAACTTTTACAAAAACGAAATAAACAATGCTGAAGGCTATTTTTATATCTCAAAAAAAATGTCTGTCAACATGACGATGTCGGAACACAAGAAGATGTTGCGTACTATTTTTGCCTTTTTAATAAAATATCAGTTTTATCAAAAAGGGAGTAAAAAGAAAAATACATCCGATAATTCGTATACAATTCAATATCACTGTGGAAATTGCACTTCCTTAAATACAGAAAAAAAATCCCATGTTGGTATGTTTTCTGTAGAAGTATGTGCTGACTGTGGAGCGATGAACTATGTACACACATTACCTAAAATATCAGTCAGTTTTGGAGTGGAGATTGCATCCTTTTTTATTTCCTTTTTGGGCATTGATATTTTTAAGGTATTAATGTCTATAAAAAGAAAATTTTCGTCATAAATCCAATAGAAATTTAACTATAGACAAATAAACATTTATGACAACCATATTAGGCATATCCGCATTCTACCACGACTCTGCTGCTGCTTTAGTCGCAGATGGGAAAATCATTGCTGCCGCTCAGGAAGAACGATTCTCAAGAGAAAAGCATACAGCCGTTTTTCCTGTAAATGCTATTAAATATTGTTTGGAAGAAGCCGGTTTGGAGATTGGAGACTTAGATGCTGTCGTTTTTTATGATAAGCCGCTGTTGAAATTCGAGCGTTTATTGGAGACTTATTATGCATTTGCCCCTCGTGGACTTGTTTCGTTTTTAAAAGCAATACCTGTGTGGATCAAAGAAAAGTTGTTTTTGAAAAAGCAAATTTATGACGGACTCAAAGAAGTGGGGCATTATGATAAAAAAAAATTAAAGCTCCTTTTCTCGGAACATCACTTATCTCATGCGGCAAGCGCCTTTTATCCGTCTCCTTATGAAAAAGCAGCAATATTAACAATCGATGGTGTGGGAGAGTGGACTACCGCATCGATTGGTATTGGAGAAAAGAATAAAATTCGCCTACTTAAAGAGCTGGAATTTCCGCATTCGGTAGGTTTACTTTATAGCGCATTTACCTATTATTTAGGATTTACCGTAAATTCAGGAGAATATAAATTAATGGGCTTGGCGCCGTATGGTAATCCGAATGCAAAAGAAACAAAAGATTTCATTGCTATCATCAAAGAGAAACTGATTGAAATCAAGGATGATGGTTCAATTTGGCTTAACCAATCCTATTTCAATTATGCAGTTGGTTTACGTATGGTTGATGATAAAAAATGGAAAAACTTGTTTGGTGTTGAGCGCAGGAATCCGGAAGCCGAATTAGAACAAAAGCATTGTAATTTGGCTTTAGCTATTCAGCAAGTGCTGGAGGAAATTGTATTGAAAATGGCTTTGGAAGCTAAAAAGATAACCAATACAGAAAATTTGTGTTTAGCCGGAGGTGTTGCATTAAATTGCGTGGCGAATGGGAAGTTGATGAAAGAGGATATTTTCAAAAACATCTATGTTCAACCTGCGGCAGGAGATGCCGGAGGGG
>JAVBMQ010000077.1:0-6055 GCA_031552335.1 Bacteroidales bacterium
AGCAACAATATTATAAGGCCCCCGTTCTTTGGGATAATAAGCGAGATTCAGCACCTGTATGGTAACCGGCTCACCGGTAACTAGTTCCTTATTCGGATACAATTCATATTCAGTTACTTCCCGTACATAATGATTAGAAAGCTGATCTTTATCATTTTTGATATGTTCCGGTGTCAGAGACGAATTTTTACGGGTGAAAAGCGGGTCGATAGTATACCAGGCCAACAAGGCTCTGTTTTTACCATATTCCACATTATTTACCAAAGATGCTTCCTTGAACAATGGTTCTTTTCCAGGATCAAACGGAGTAGCAGACAAGAACCATGAATAAGGCGTACGCAAATCATGTGTAATTTTTGTCCGTTCAAAATCATCCACATACGAATATTTTCCTCCATATTCACTTTCATAATGTCCGGGAATCAGATGAGCAAATTCCGCATTAAAAGTAATTTGTGAAGGAGCCGTCAGATCCAGTAAGGGAAGTTTATCCACCAGATTGGTCAACCATTGCGATTCAGTACGGAAAGCCGTATTAAATCCCCATAAAGTATTTCTGACAGATTCTTCCCCGATATTTGTCTTTGCGGTAACAGGTGTTTCCCGCAAGTGCATGATTGTCGCCCCGAAATTAAAATCCTTACTGAACTCATAATTCAGATCCAGTCCCATCATGGTCTTCCGCTGCATACCATAATTCGACTGGTTCTCCAGAGAAACACTGATCGGAGTATTCGAATCCAATAAACTGGGGTTGATAATGGTAACTGTTCCGTTGCTGTAATTCACCGTATAATCACTACCCTCAGTAAGCGGAGCTCCATTGGCCGTTACCCGTACAGATCCCGGAGCCACATTCATTGCACCCAACTGTATTTCCGAACCGGAAGAAGCCCTATATTCCCCTTTCAGACGGAATTTATTTTTTTCTGCAATTTGCTTTGCCACAGTCAAAGTGGTGTCATACAATTCCTGGAAGACATATTTTTTGGCTATGATCGAATCATTGATTTTTTTAGCCAGGTGAGATCCAAAAGGTTCTACCACCGGAAAGATAATCCGACCATTCTGGGAAGACACCGTATATCCCTCTACATAATCAAAAAAACCATCCGGATAAGGGTTTTCCCTGGAATCAAGGCGGTCAAGATTCATTACACTGAGTAGATTTTGATTTGCGATATCACCCTCCGTAAGATAATTCACATAGGTACCTGTGGTATCACTCTGATACATAATATCCAAACGGAACTTATCTTTTTGCAAGGAATAAGCCCCCAGGGAATACACATTCTTCATCATCAATTTCCAGTATGCAGAAGAAGGAGATAAAACCGTACCTTTCAATAATTTCAAATAAATATTCTGATTGGAATTAGTTGAATTATCTGCAGAAAACTCACCCACCTGATACACTTTTCCCTGGTAAGTATATTCGAAAGCAACACCCAACACTTCATCGGTCTGCAAAGCTGTTTTTAAAGCAATATATCCTAATTGTTGGTTGAATGTATATTCCGAAGGACTCAGTTTGCGTGCATTTTCTATTTTTTCGTAATCCTCACCACCCACAAAACCGGCGGCATCAAGCGTTTGAGTTACTTTGTTGATATCACGGGCATCCGTATATTTGTTTTTCAGGTCATTATACAAGTTATTAGCATTATTATATGGAAGATTGACACCTCCTTGCGTGGGCTGCACGAGTTTATCGTTTCCAATATCATCTGCCAGAAACTCTGCCAGGTCGGAAAAAGCCACCATATTTCTCACCTCATCATTTTTCCCCCGTTTATTGGTCACCCAAACCTCCATCCGGTTGATAGAAACGCCCGATTTAATAAAAGGCAATGAAGTCATTGCCGTATCATATGTATTATAGAAATAATGCGCCAGGAAAAAATAGCGGTTTTCATCATATTGGTCGACCGAAATTTCAAACGGAGTTGTCTGTACCCCCCCTCTGGAAGAAACCGATTTAGACTCAGATTCCTGTTGAGACAAAATAGCGCCGACACGCAATTTACCGAACTGTAACTCCGTTTTAATTCCAAACAAAGCAGCACCACCACGGATCAATGAGTTAGAAGTATTCATGCTCACGTTGCCCGCTTCCAGGAGTTTCAGAATTTCATCTTCTTTTCCCTGATACGCCAATTTCAATCTTTTCGAATCAAAATCAAAAGTAGCCTCCGTATTATAATTCAAACCGAAGTCGATCTTCTCTCCCACTTTAGCATTCACATTCAGGTTGATTTGCGAATCAAAATCAAAAAGCGTTTGTGAACGGGCACGTTCCGACATGGTTGGGTTTCCGGTAGTATTATGTTTAACACCCATAATAATTTCGGCAGAACCCTGCGTTTCCACCCGGACGCCACCCTTACCGAAAATCTTTTCTGCCGGTCCCAGATCAAACTGCATTTCAAAAGGAGAAAACGGTTTGGTACTATCTCCCTTCTGCACCAATTCCGCATTTTTTTGCCGGAAATAAGCATTCAGACTCTGTTGTGCCGAATAATTTTTATACTCTTCCAAAGACATGGAAAACGGGGTAACCACCTCCATATCACCCACCTTGGTTTTCAAAAGATACCGGTTCGTTTGCGGGTCATATTCCACTTCAGATTTTACATTTTCAGGAGAGCGTAAATCCACAGGATGCGGGGTTGTCAGATCTTCATAATTTTCGGGAACTGTCTTAGATACCGGATAACGAGGTTTCGGCGTTGTATCTGCTGCAGCCTGCACCACTGCTGTTTCCGCCATATAAGCATAAAAAACAGAGCGACTTGCATTCAAGGCATACATTCCCAGAAACAAACCGAAAACAATCAGAATGAGTATGTACTTAGACAGTTTCCTCATCAAAGCATTTTTAATGCTGTTTTAATTACCTGTTCCACGGAATTTCCGGGATTTTCTTTTAGAATACGAGATACCACTTTTTGTGAAGCCGCCTGATTAAAACCAAGCATTACCAAAGCAGCTACTGCCTCTGTAGAAATGACATTGTCCGTTTCAATGGCCAGAGGCAACTGATCCGACACAGTCAACTTGACTTTATCTTTCAGGTCGATGATAATCCTTTCAGCTGTTTTTGCACCGATACCCTTTACTGATTTTAACACATTCGCATTTCCGGAAGATATAGCAGCTTCCAGTTCCGAAGGACTAAGGGATGAAAGTATCATACGGGCAGTATTGGCACCTACACCGGACACTGAGATCAGGAACAGAAAAAGTTCCCGTTCCCGTTTATCTATAAACCCGAAAAGTTGGAAAGCATCTTCCCTGATCGCCTCATAAATATAGATTTTTGCATCCTTTTTCCCGTTCAGAGCGCTGTAAGTATATAGCGAAATATGGGCAATATAACCCAATCCACCAGTTTCCACAACAACAGAAGCAGGATTCAGTTCAACGATCTCCCCTTTAATAAATTCAAGCATAATTTTGCATTTGTCGTATAACGTATATTATAACGGGGGAAATGCGGAAAAATTATATGGTTGCAGCGTGAAATGCCGATTTATTCATTTCATTTATAATGTTTTTCCCTGCTGCTGTATAAAGGAATGAGATCCTATCCTGATAGACTTCTTCTATTTTTCCGCGAACAATTTTCATGGTACTGTTGACCATTTGATTTTGTTCGGTAAAAGCTTCGGGAAGCACAGCCACAGCAGCCGGTAACCAGCGTTCAGGAAATTGTCCGGCATACATTCCATCAGTCTTATAACGATTAATAACCTCCTGTATTTTCAACAAAGCCAATTCAACAGCCTCATCCGTATTCCAATCCAATCCCGGTTTTACATGTTGCACATACCGTTTCAAATTATCCTTATTCGGAACCACCAAAGCAACCGTATAAGGATCCTGGTCGTTATGTAACATCATCTGGTCTATATATTTTGTTTTTTCTACAATCGCCTCTTCAATCCCTTCCGGACTATATTTTTCTCCATCACTGCTGATCAGGAGACTTTTGAAACGGCCCAAGACATACAAAAATCCATCAGGATCCATATACCCCATATCACCGGTATACAACCAACCATTCCTGACAGTTTCCACCGTAGCTACCGGGTTTTTCCAGTATCCAAGCATCACATTCTCACCACGGACAACAATTTCACCTTTTTCACCCAAAGGAAGTTCATTGCCATCAGCATCACAAATTTTAAGATCCAGGTTAGTAACTAAAAAACCTGAAGAACCCAATTTGTGTCTTACAAGACTATTGGCCGAAATGATAGGTGTTGCTTCCGACAATCCATATCCCTGAAACATAGGGATACTTATGGCATAGAAAAAGCGTTGCAAATCAATATCCAGCAAAGCCCCTCCTCCGATAAAATACTGCATATTACCGCCAAAAGCCATCCGGATTTTAGAGAACAAAACTTTATCGTACAATGACAACAGAAGTTTTTTCCATGACTGTCCGATTCCACCTTTGTTCCAACCCTCTTTATTATATTTGTAAGCCAAAGACAGTGCATGTTTGAACAATCTTTCTGTCAATGCGCCTTTAGCCTTGATATTTGATTCTATATTTTTTCTGAAATTTTTAGCCAGCGCGGGCACGCTCATCACAATATGCGGTTTAAATTCGCTGATATTCAAAGGAATATTTTTCAGAGACTCCATCGGTGTTTTTCCGACTTGTACCGTAGCCACATTCGCACCATACGCCATAAAAGTATAAAAACCAGCCACATGAGCAAAACAATGGTCAAGCGGGAGGATGATAAGCGTTCCCCATTGAGGTGGGATATAAATCAGCGACATTGCCTGTTCCACATTTGCCGTATAATTGCGGTGAGAAAGCATAATACCTTTCGGGTCAGAGGTGGTTCCCGATGTATAGCTGATATTCGCCATATCATTATCCTGTATGGAAAGAGCCAATTCCATCAGTTTTTCTTTATTTCCGGACAAGTAATTTCCACCGTGTGCGCACACATCGCCCACAAACACTTCTTTTTCCTGATACTCCTCTTGCGGATCAATCACAATGATCTGTTTTATATCCGGCAGATTATCAATGATATTCCGGATTTTCTTTAATTGTCCTCCGGAAACCATAATAAATTTGGATTCCGAATGTTTTATCCTGAATATCAAATCATTACTCTCTTCCAGTTTAATAGAAAGCGGTACATTTACCGCACCTGTATACAAGATAGCCAATTCTCCGATGATCCAGGCATTTCTACCTTCCGAAAGTAATGCCACTTTATCACCTTTATGCACCCCCAGGTGTATCAATCCGGCGGCAAGTTGATATACCTGCTCTTGTGTTTCTTTATATGTAAGCGGTTTGAAGGCATCTGTTTTTTTCTCCCACAGAAAAGTATTGTCAGCATATTTTGACACACTTTCTTCAAACATATGGATGATTGTTTTCATTGATTTTAGCATTTGTATTGAGTACAAATATAGTTATTTATTGAGCTTGTTTTTATCTTTTGCTTTTAACTATTGCTTATTAGTACATCTTTCTGTTAATTTAGATAGTTCGTGTTGTTTGACTTTATCTCATTTGTTGTCGCACAACGATTCCCAAAGGAGCATAAAGATGATCAAAATTGAAACTCAGATTAGAACCTATATTCCTAAATTCTCCATTTTACAGCTAACAAGCAAAGGGCACTATTGAACGTAAAGGTATGAAAAATTAAGAGCAACAAAATTTTTGCCCGCATAAATCCGGTTCTTCTAAAAATTGGAAATAAAAAATGGGAAAATGAAAACAATTTGACCATGTTTATTTTTTATAGCATATTATTCGCTATATTTGTGAACTCAATATTTAGATTTGGAGAATATGACTGATCAAATGGAACTAAATAGAATAAAAGAAGTTCTTGATGAAAAAGGTATAAAGCAAACTTGGTTGGCTGAAAAACTTGGGAAGAGTTTCAGCATAGTAAATGCTTATGTTTGTAACCGGAAGCAACCGAGTTTGGAGGTATTGAACCAAATAGCGGAGATATTGCAAGTAAGTGTGAAAGATTTATTAGTGGAAAAAACAAAATAAAAAATT
>JAVBMQ010000001.1:0-2559 GCA_031552335.1 Bacteroidales bacterium
TGATAGTAAAATAGACATGATGGGTTCCTGGTATGCTGCCGGGAATGCAGAGAATGTAACAACTATTTTGGAAGAATTAAAAAATCAGAAAGTTGAGGTTTCCTACGCTCCGGGATGTGATGTCGAATCTCCCGACAAAAGTGGTTTCCCCGCAGCGCTGGCTGCAGCAAGAAGTGCTGATGTTGTAGTGATGATTATGGGAGAAAAAGGGAACATGAGCGGCGAAGCTGCTTCTCGTTCCGACATCACAGTACCTGGAGTACAAACAGAATTATTGGCTGCCTTGAAAAGTACCGGCAAACCGGTGGTAGTTTTGCTGGCAAACGGCAGACCGCTTGCGTTGGAAAAAGAATTTGCTTTAGCCGATGCTATGCTTGAAATCTGGTTCCCGGGAACACAAGCCGGACAGGCTGTAGCTGATGTACTTTTGGGTGCATATAATCCTTCCGGAAAACTCCCGGCAACTTTTCCACGCAGTGTGGGGCAAATACCTCTTTTCTATAATATGAAAAATACGGGACGTCCGATGCTGGAAGACCAAAAATATACCAGCAAATATCTGGATATACCCAACTCTCCCCTATTCCCTTTCGGGTATGGGTTAAGCTATACTTCTTTTGACTATTCGGATATCACACTCAGTAAACCGGAAATAAACGGAAATGAAAGTCTTGAAATCACAGTTTCCGTTTCAAACTCGGGAAATTACGATGGATATGAGGTTGTACAACTCTACATACAGGATCTTGTAGGCAGTGTTACCCGTCCGGTAAAGGAACTCAAAGGCTTCCGCAAAGTCTGGATCAAAAAAGGTGATACTATAAAGGTTTCTTTCACCCTATCTGCCAAAGATCTTGCTTTTACCAGGGCTGATAATACCTGGGGATCAGAACCTGGCGATTTCAAGGTATTTGTTGGCTCCAATAGCAGAGACACTAAGAGCGCTGACTTCAAATTACAATAAGTGACTGATTTCAAAGATTCTGTTAATAAAATTTGCTATCTTTTTTATTGAGGCATTGTCTGAAGCAATCCGGAGATATATAATAGATTGCTTCAGACCTTCGCCTTGTACAAAAACAGTTTTAGTTACAGGCTTTAGAATAATTAAATTCCCGTTTTTCATAAGTTTTATTGATTCAATAAATCAAAGTTATATACTTTACAATTCGTTGTATTCTTAAGATTTATGTACTCTTCTCATACTTTTATTTAATCATTTTTTTCTAATTAATTTTATTCTGTTTATCATGAAAAAAGTATTTACTTCTATTTCTATTATACTGATAATGGCTCTTTTCATGCCATCATTAGTTAATGCACAAAATGCTAAATCAAAAAAAGTTCTCATCCTGGGAATTGATGGCTTGATATGGCAAGCCATAGACGATACAAATGCTCCGAATCTCAACGAACTGAAAGCAAATTCAAGGACTTACACCAACGCTTTGGCAGAACTTCCTACCTGGAGCGCTACCGGATGGTCAGGAATTCTTACTGGTGTATCGGTTGCGAAACATAATGTAACAGGCAACGATTTTGCCAACAACAGATTAAGCACCTATCCGAGCTTTTTCAAATACCTGAAACTGGCAAATTCAGAATCCCGTTTTGCCTCTCTGGTAAGTTGGGGAGAAATCAATCAATACATCAATCTTCCAGAATATGCACCGTTCAGCAGAGGAAGCATGGGTGTGTCTTATGAGAAAAGGGATGAAACAACAGCCAGCAATGTGATCAATGAGTTATCTTACGATCTGACAAATACTATTTTCGTTCAGTTTGACCAGGTGGATCATTATGGACATGAAAGTGGTTTTTCAACAACCAACCCAGACTATACAAAAGCATTGAAAAATGTGGATGGTCTCGTTGGAAATATCCTTACAACCCTGAAAAACAGGCCAAATTATGTAAATGAAGATTGGCTTATCATAGCTGTTACTGATCATGGAGGAACTTCCAACGGTGATCATGGAGGAGATTCTTATGCAGAAAGAAATGCCTTCATTATACTAAATAACTCAGCTATTACCCCTGCTTTAATCAATGATCAACCGGATGTCGTTATAAAAACCCAGGATTATCCAATACAAACTGTTGATTTTAATGGTGCTGTTTATGGTAAAATTCCAACTTCTGCTGGACTCAACTTCGGAACAGATAAAAATTTCACTATTGAACTCCGGGTAAAATCTACATCTTCATCCAGTGATCCTTGTGTATTGGGAAACAAAGATTGGAATAGTGGCAATAACAAAGGGATTGCAATTGTCAACAGAAATGGAAGTATCAGGGTGAATATCGGTGACGGAAGTAACCGGGATGATTATGATCTTGTTTCTTTATCCGACAATTACTGGCATCATATATCCGTTGTTGTAAATCGTACGGCAAAAACCATGAAATTATTTGATTCAGGAATTCTTGCTGCAACAAGAGATATTACTTCTATCGGAGACATAACCAGCGGAATGGATTTTTGTATAGGACAAGACGGAACTACAACTTATTCTCCTTTCTTTATAGGAAATGTAGCAGAAATCCGGATTTTCAACG